>NZ_JAPFPW010000010.1 GCF_026155325.1 Desulfobotulus pelophilus
ACCATGGCCGATAGCCGCAAGTCCATGGACAGGTCGCCCCCCATGCGGGGGCGTGGATTGAAACGCCGATTGATTCAAAATAACCAAAATCTTCCCAAGTCGCCCCCCATGCGGGGGCGTGGATTGAAACACAAAGGCCCTGGCCGCATTCCGGAAGCGGGCGCGTCGCCCCCCATGCGGGGGCGTGGATTGAAACTCACCCTTATCAGAAGAGATGTGGAAGGAACGGGTCGCCCCCCATGCGGGGGCGTGGATTGAAACTGGCCACTATATAAAAAGAAAAAAACATTTTTAATACCCCACCCGGAAATACAGAACATACATTATTGTAAACAGCCGCTTGATACTGTCAGAATAATCATCATAGAAAACTGCCAGACCCTTTTTTATACATTACCAGCCTGTTTTTTACGCGCTGCGCTTCAGGCCAGAATCCTCCTGCATCCCTCGTACAGCGGGTATATCCGCCCAGATCCATCTGTTTTCTGCCAGTACAATAAGATGTTTACGAACAAGGTCTTCCATGATGAAGGTGCAGAAGCCTTCTTCTTCCCCGGTCAAACGACTGATGGTCCTGCTTAAAAATGCAAGGGGATCTTCTTCCGAAGAAATACCGGCCTCTTCCAGCAGGTCTTTCGACAGAATGGCAAAGATCAGTTCCATGCGACGGTTGCCCAGCACCCGGAGCTTTTCCTCTTCCGTTCCTTCGCCCGCGGCAACCCTTTCCTGAATCACCTTCCATTCCGCATGAAGCGGGGCGTAACAGTCTTCCACAAAGGCCGTCATGCGTTCCGGAGAAACCCCCTCTGTGCGTACCACAGGGCTGTCCGCATCATAGAGACGCCAGTCGCTGGTAAGAATTTCCATGTCATATTCTTTAATATTTTCCCGAACCGTAGTGCCGGGAAAAGGGCAAAGGAAGTGATATCCGGATTCAATGCCAAGTTCATCCTGAAATTCTTGGGTACGCCTAAGGCTTTCCTCCGTTTCTCCGGGAAGCCCCACCATAAAGGAAGCGTGGGCGCGCATCCCGGTTTCCCGGCAGGCAGCCACGGCCTCACGGGCCTGATCCAGAGTGATGCCCTTTTTAACCCGTTTCAACATATCCGGACAGCCAGACTCAATACCAAAGCTGACGGACACACAGCCTGCTTCTTTCATGAGACGAAGAAGATGGGCGTTGATGGTATTGACCCGTGAAAAAACACTCCAGGAAAAGATAAGCCCCCGTTTCCGGATCTCCTCACAAAACACCTCCACCCGCCGGGCATTGGCAGTAAAAAGGTCGTCTGCAATATTAATATAGGAAAATCCCATGGCAAGAAGCCCCTCAATTTCATTTACCACAAGATCTGCGCTGCGATGCCGTACCTTTGCGCCCACCATCCTGCGGCCAAGGCAGAAAATACAACCATTGGGACAACCCCTGCTGGTGATGATGCTCACGGGAAAACCCAAAGCCTGATAGCGGGAAATGGGAAGAAGATGCCGGGAGGGCAGAGGCAGGGTATCAAGATCTTGGATCAGGGGGCGTTCGGGCGTAAAAACCACACCGTCCTTTCCCCGTAAGGCAAGACCGGCAATGTCCTGCCAGCATTCCGGATCTTGCAGTCGGGGTACCAGTTCCGCCAGGGTGGCCTCACCTTCACCAAGAACGATGAGATCCAGCTCCGGTGTATCGTTCAGGAGATTTTCTGCATCAAAGGTGGCGTGGGGACCCCCCATAAAACAGAGGGTATGGGGCCGGATTTTTCTGGCAACACGAATAATTTCAAGGGCTTCAGGGGCCGTCATGGTAACGGCGGTGATGCCGATGACATCCGGCGGAAAATCTTCAAACTCTTTGCGTAAAATTTCAGGACTCCAGGGAGACACGATAAAATCAAGAATTTTCACCTCCGCTTTTTGAGCAAGACAGGCAGCGGCCACGTAGCAAAGCCCCAGAGGGGGAGACGGGGCCTGCTGCAGGGGATAGGGGGGAGCAATCAGTATGATGCGCATGGAGTTCCTTATAGGGCGGCTACAGCTGAATGAAAAGTGGATGTGAGAATATCTGGCATTCTCATTGAAAACCCGCACCAGCGGTGCGAGCATACCGTTACCGTATCTGACGGGCCAGACGGATACATCTGTTTTAAAAAAACAAGAAAATTCCTGAAAAATCCCATCCGCAGCACCAGAATATCCACCGGTGCGTCACAGCCTGTTTCCATGGCCGTAATGTGGTTAATGGCAATTTTCCGCGGATCCTCAAAGACCATGGGTAAACCACCGGGACTTTCTTCCCCAAACATACGAACCAGAATCTTTTCGGTGAAGTCACCAACAGAGATGAAGCCAACCTGAGAGGTACTCATAAAAAACCCCTTTTTCTGCCAACGGCCATCACCGTGTTCCAACCGCCAAGCGGAAATTTTTCTGGTGGGGAGAAGAAACTGTCTGAAAAACTGTTCCGTATCTGTGTCCGCCAGGGTTCATTTGCGGTCAACCCTGCACTTTTTATACATTTTCATAGTATGTTTTTCATAAAAAACGTATAAAATTTAAAAATGGCCAAAACAATCAGGATCAACGGTTCTTCGTCCTTGCATGCAAGAACCGTATAGACAAGCATGTGGCTTTGAATGGAACAACAGGCTTTCTGTCTGTATAGCAAGGAAAGAAATCATAATGAAAACCGGTTTTTTACCATCGAATTTCCGATTGTCTGCATATCTGCTTGCCACCCTTTGGTTTGCCTTCATGGCCTGTACAGGTCCTGCTTCATCCGTTTCATCCCTCGACCCGTCAGCCGAAACCGCCCTGATCCGCCTGCAAGGAAAAACCGCAACCTTCGCTGGTGCACTAACAGAGGAAAACCTTAAAGCTTTTCTCAGGGCCGTTGACGGGAAAAACATTTCGAAACTGATTATTGCTTCGGCCGGGGGCGAGGTAAATGCAGGCATGACCATGGGTGAGTGGGTGTTTGTCAATCAGGTCGATGTTGCGGTTGAGCGCATGTGCATGTCCTCCTGCGCCAATTACATATTCACCGCCGGAGTCCAGAAAACCATACACAAGGATTCCATCGTAGGCTGGCATGGCAACGTTCATCAGACAATCAAAGAATCCGATACAAGCATACGCACGGCCATTATGGAAACCTATGAACAGCTTCCGAAAGAACAGAAGGACAGGATGGACATTACCCTGATAATCGAGCAGGAAATCCGACAGGCTCAGGAATACTTTACGCAGAGCCTCGAAAGGGAGAAGCGTTTTTTTACCAGCATCGGAGTCGATGAATATCTGTGCCGCATCGGAAACCAGGAGTACGGAGCCGAAGATTTCTTCCTGTTATCCATTCAGGACATGATGCGTTTCGGCGTAACCGGAGTCAAAGCCCCGGACGGTTATGAAACCACAGACCTTGCACCCTTTCGAAAGACCGGGAAAAGCGTTGAATTCATCCGGATTGATTAGCCAAAGGAAAACCTGAAACGAAAAAAGGATCTGACCCTTGCCGCAAGGCAAGAGTGAAACCAGACTGTAAAAAAATAATGACTGATTTTTCCGGTTTCGCCATAAAGTATCTTCATCATCCATATGCTCTCCGCCTTTCTCTTGCCCTTCTGCTGGCAAGCGGACTGGCAGGCTTAAGCCTTCCTTCCGGTCCTCTGATCTGGCTGCCCCTTGCAGCCCTTGTTCCCTTTTTTATGGCCCTTCGGGGATGTCAGCCTGCAAGAGGGTATGCTCTGGGATGGGCAGGCGGCAGCCTCTTCTGGCTGATTTCCACCTTCTGGATATATAGCGGTTGCCGTGAACTCATGGGCTGGTCTGTACCAGCCTCACTCACTGCCACCCTGCTCTTTGTTTTATATCAGGGCCTTCCCTACGGACTTGCGGGCCTTGTCTGCGGCATTGCCAACAGATATGGAAAAACAGCAGGCCCTTTTTTCACCGCAGGTATTTTCACCCTTTTCATTGCCATCTGGCCCGGACTCTGCCCCGGCAGTCCTGCCATAAGCCTTTATACATGGACCAGAATCATACAGATAGCAGACATCGGGGGAATGCATTTCGTACTCTTTTTCATGTTCCTCTCCAATGTCTTTCTGGCAGAAATCCTGAGTCCTTCCCCATTCAAAGAAAAAATACGATATTGCACGATTTTTATTCTTCTGCTTTGCCTTGTGCTGGGCTACGGCAGCCTTCGCCTTAATCAGCTAAAAACTTTGGCAACCTCCCATACTGAATCCCGCATAAGTGTCCGCACCATACAGCCCAATATCCCATTCAGGACAGACCCTTTAAACCAAAACCCGCTGAAAAGTAACCACCGGATCATGGGGCAGCTCACCGAAGAATCCTCTCAGCATCTGGCACCGCCGGATCTTATTCTCTGGCCGGAAGGCCCCGGTACTCCTGCCTGCGATAACCTGGATATGAAAGTCCTTGCCCGGTTAGAAAAAATCAGCGGCAGCCCCATTCTTTTTACCTGCACAGAATATATTTATCGTTTGAAAAAGCAGGAATCCCTAATAAACCCTGACGGATCGGAAAGGCTTCCGGTCATTCCCATGCGGGAACTCAAGGCCATGTATAACAGCATGGCCCTGCTGAAAAACGGACAGATCAAAGAATTTTATCGTAAAACAAGACTGGTTCCCTTTGGAGAAGCCACACCCTTTGGAGAACATTTGCCTATTTTAAGAAAGTTTATTGGAAAACCCTATGAATTCAATCGTGGACCCGGCCCGGCTCTCCTCTCTTTGCAAGATGATCTGCAAGTACAGCCCCTCATCTGCTTTGAAAGCGGTTTTCCGGACATCAGCCGCTCTGGGGCTGCTCTGGGGGCGGATGCCTTTGTCACGGTTGCCAATGACGGCTGGTTTGTGCATGAAAAAGCAGCAGAACTCCACCTTGGCCTGGCACTGTTCCGGGCTGTGGAGCAGCGCCGTCCCATGATCCGTGCCACCAACACGGGTATGGGCGCCCACATTGCTGCCACAGGCGAAATTATAGAAGGCACAAAAACTCCCATGGATCAGACTACTTTCCGTCAGGCCAGTCTCCATGTTCCAGATGTGCAGACACCTTATCAGCTCATGGGAAATATCTGGCTTTGGGTTTTAACACTCATTCTTATAATGACCCGATATTCATCCCTGAATAAAAAGACAGGATTCGTGTAACGAAATTTCACCGGGTAAACAGCCCGGTCCCCTCCTGTGCCACCCTACGGCAGGCATCAAGAAACTTTTCATTCACCTCATCACCATGCAGGGTCATACGAAGAAACCCCTGATTCTGAATACCTCTAAGACGATTCAGGTTAGCCGTAAGAAAGCCCTGCTCTGCCAGAAGGCCATGGAGGGCATCCGCTCCGAGATCTGTGTGACGGAACATAAACACAACAAACATACCAAGATGATTCCTACTTATCCATACGGGGCTTCAGGCCTGGAAGAATTAAACGTCACCTTGTTAACATCAACAAAACGGCCACATGCCAACAATCTTGCCATGGCAAGTTCTCCTGTTCCATCACAGCAGAATAAGAGGCAGGCCAATAAGCATGGCTGATTCAGGTCGTTTGTTTATCGTATATTCCTATGGCCTCGCTTGACCAGTTTTTATAATACGCCCTTGGAAAAATAATGATCACCAATGGCCATAAAAAATGAGCCCAACGGTAAGGCTGAGGCTGAAACGGGTACAGATCCAAAGTAGACTGGTTACTATAAGGAATTTTTAAACACAAAAAACCCGCTCCACTATGGGAACGGGCTTATATTACAAAAACAGGTTGCATTACAAAAAGGCAAAAATCACTGTCCGGCGCGAACAAGACGTACACGGAAGTTGTCGCTCTTGTGGCTGTTGCCAACAGCTCCGTATCTGAAATGGATGCCCAACGCATAGGTTCTGAGGCTGCCATTAGGCGTGGAAGACCAAAACTTATATGGACCAGGAAAAACATTCTGATCATAAGGTGCCAGAGTCTTCAACTCATCAATGTTCGGAACCCGAAATCCACCCGAAGCTGTCACTCTTACTGCATCATCCCAGGTTCCTTCCCAGGCTGTTCCGCTACAGCCTGAACCTGTCCAAGTCTGACCATAAGCACAGCGCTGCCATTCCAGGCCCGTACTCGTATCCCTGACTATGCCACCGTTGCTTCCAGCGACCTCTTGAAACCGGGAAGGATCGAACGGCTGCTGCGCTGCCTGTACAGCTCCTGTAACACCCCAAAGCACCATCATCCCCAAAAAAATTACCAGTTTTTTTCTGAAACGCCCCTTACTATGAACCTGTTTTTCTTTCATTGTTTTTTCCTTTTTAAAATGTTTCTTCAATACTTCACTTCGTCATCAAACCTTTTGATGCTGGCCTTTAAAGAAGAGTTTTATGAGCCATCAAGGCTGACCGAACAATTCATTTGTAATGGTAATTGCAACAAACATACCAAGATGATTCTTACTTGTCCATACGGGGCTGCTAGGCCTGGAAGAATTATAAACGACACCTCAGCCATTCGACATACTCCAGCGGATCTAATCCTCTGGCCTGAAGCCCCGGCATATCGGCCTGCGACTACCTGGATATCAAAGCCCGGTCCCCTCCTGTGCCACCCTGCGGCAGGCATCAAGAAACTTTTCATTCACCTCATCCCCATGCAGGGCCATACGAAGAAACCCTGATTCTGAATACCTCTAAGACGATTCAGGTTAGCCGTAAAAAAGCCCTGCTCTGCCAGAAAGCCATGGAGGGCATCCGCATGACCAAGGAAGCCATCAACGCCAACCTCGATGTGGGCGGACTGGAAACAGCCCTTCAGATGGAAGACCGCAACCAGATGATGATTGCCTATACCTACCGCATGACACCGCATCCTGAAAAGCTCCGGGGGTCCGCTTCTGCCATGGTTTAAGACGTATGAGCCATGACAGACCGGCTCTTTCTTCCCCTCCTCCATTCCGGTAAATTCACAAATCCGATTGCAGAGCACAAAACTGACGCCTCCTTCCAACGGGAAAGATCTGGAAAAAGAAGAAATTTTCATATAAGAAATCATTATTGTGGATCGGAAATATATGAATGCCGGATTCGGCACATCGCCATGGGGCAGGTCATGGAGTTCTGACAGTAAGGCAATCATTTTCAAGCAGGAAATATGACATGAAACCTGTCGGATATCTCGTTGGCGGCACAAGTCTTTTTTTTGCTGGCTTACATTTGCTCAGCTCTGGATTGTGCAGGATGACCGGACGGCGGTTCCTCTTGCATTTTGTCAAGTGGGTTGGCACCTATACCAAGGCAGGAATGGTGGGGTTTGTCACAGGCTTTTTGTCCCAGTCCATGTCCGCCCTGTCCTTCATTGTGAGCAGCCTTGTGGGCGCAGGGATGCTTCCTGTAAAACGGGACATGATGGTAATCTTTTGGGCCAACGCCGGTATTGGAATTATGATTCTTCTGGCCGTGCTGGACATCAAGGTCCTTGTTCTTTTCGTTCTGGGAGCTGCCGGAATCTGTTTCGCCTTTAAAAAACCACGGCATATGGAAAATATAGGCCAGACGCTGTTTGGCGGTGCCATGCTGCTTTACGGTCTGATCATGCTCCGCACCGGGGCAGAGCCCCTGGCCGCCATGCCCTGGTTTGAGGCTTTTCTTTTCTCCGGGGACAGTCATCCTATCTCATCTCATTTCTCATAGGGGTCCTGCTCACGGTTCTCTGCCAGTCTTCAACAGCGGTTTCCATTCTGGCCATTGCCCTGACCCAGGTGGTTCGCTTTTCCATGGAACAGACCATGATGATTATCTGCGGAACCAATATCGATTCAGGGGCCGTCAACTGAATACTTGCCACGACCATCCGGGGCGCCCAGAAACAACTGATCATGTCTCAGGTCTTTTTCAACATCGCCGCAGCACTGGTCTTCGTATCCCTGTTCTATCTGGAGATTATAACCGGTATCCCCCTTGTCATGGCTCTGGTACAAAGCTTCCCTACTCCCATGGAGCAGCAGGCAGCCCTTGTCTGTCTGATCTTCAACTGCGGGGGAGCCGTGGTTTTGTCAATGTTCCTGACCCCGTTTTACAAAATTGTCGCCCGTGGATGGTCAACCACAAGCCAAGAAGAATGGTCCAGAACCGCTTTTTTAGGCGACGAAATGGCGGATGCGCCGGAAGTCGCACGGACGCTCCTTACCAGAGAACAGGCCCGTTTGATGTGCTTTACTGTCCGCTACCCGGAGATTTTGCAAAAACCTATGGAAGATGAAGACGGCAAAGTCATGGAAGCCCTGCATGCTTCTTTTCAGACGGTTTCCAGAGAAATCGAATCGCACGCAGCAGAAATCATAAAACATCCCCTTGATCCCGAAGGGCTGGAAATTCTGCTCATCGCCCAGAACAAACAGAAACAGATGGAAAACCTGAATGATCTTCTGTACCAGTTCACACAGACATGCCCTAATCTGTCCGGCGGCTTGCAGGATATCTTTCAGCCGACCTTTCTTCAGGGGCTGGATTTTCTGCTGCAAACCGCCTGTGAGGCAGAAAACTCCCATGACCCTGCGGATTCGGAACATCTGTTACATCTGACCCACGACAAGGCAAAGGTTTTTCAATCCATCCGCAACTCGTATCTGCGCAGTGGAAATAAGCTGAGCTTGGAAGACCGCCGTGTCTTTCTGGACCTGACCGGCCTGTTCGAGCGCATCGGCTGGACCATGGACCGCATTGGCAAACTGCAGTATGCGCAAAAGCTTTTGGAACGTTCCGGAATTGCGGAGTGAACCTGTAAACCCCTTACTCTTCTTAAACATTCCGGAGAACCATCCATGTTTCTTTCCATTCTGCAAAGTGGTTTTGGCTTGCTGGCCTTTATGTTCATCGCCTGGCTTCTTTCCGAAAACCGAAAGGCCGTGAGCCCTCGACTGATCCTTTCCGGGCTTGGCCTGCAGTTTCTTCTGGCCCTGATTCTTCTGAAAGTTCCAGCTTTTGCAGATTTTTTCCTTTTTCTGAACAAGGCTGTGGAAGCCCTGGAAGCAGGAACAAGGGCGGGCACCACCTTTGTTTTCGGGTATCTGGGCGGTGGTCCCCTTCCCTTTGAAGAGCCATGGTCCGGTGCGGCTTACATCTTTGCCTTCCGGGCACTTCCCGTCATCGTCGTTACCGGTGCCCTCAGCACCCTTCTCTATCACTGGAAAATCATTCCTGTGCTGGTCCGGGGATTCTCCGCACTCCTCCAGCGGGTTATGGGCATTGGCGGTGCCTTGGGCGTGGGCTGTGCCGCCAACATTTTTGCCGGTATGGTGGAATCTCCTCTTTTTGTCAGACCCTATGTGAAATCCATGACACGCAGCGAACTCTTCACCCTCATGACCTGCGGCATGGCCACCATCGCAGGAACGGTTCTGGTGCTGTACGCAGGCATTATCGGCCAGATGGTTCCCGGTGCTCTGGGTCATATTCTGGCAGCATCCCTGATCAGCGCACCCGCATCCATTCTCATTGCAGGCATCATGATCCCGGAATCTTCACCGCCCACCCTTGGTGAAATCAGCCCTCCCGTTGAAAGCAGAAGCTCCATGGATGCCGTGGTCAAGGGCACCACCTTCGGCCTTCAGATGTATATACAGATCGTCGCCCTTCTGGTGGTGCTGGTCGCTCTGGTCAGCATGGTCAATCAGGCCCTGGGACTTCTGCCTGACATGGCAGGCGAAACCCTCACCCTCCAGAGTATTCTCGGGCAGATCATGCGGCCTCTGGTCTGGCTTGCTGGCATTCCATGGCATGAATCCCATGTGGCGGGCAGCCTCATGGGCACAAAGGTCATCCTCAACGAACTGCTGGCCTACCTCGACATGGCGGCCCTTCCTGAAGGCAGCCTTTCTCCCCGGAGCAGCCTCATCATGACCTATGCCCTCTGCGGTTTTGCCAACATCGGAAGCCTTGGAATTCTCGTCGGCGGGCTTTCCAGCATCGCACCGGAGAGGCTGGATGAAATTGTCACACTGGCCCCCCGATCCATTCTGGCAGGCGTACTGACCACACTGATGACAGGTGCCATGGTCAGCATATTCTACTGACTAAATAAAAATTTACTGAAAGGAAACCCATGCTGACCTTTGCCGAAGAAATCCTCCTTTTAGCTCTGGATGACCAGATGGAGGCCTTCATGCCCCTGCCTCCCCAGGTCCTGAAACTGGCCCTCTCCGGTGCCTTTCTTCTGGAACTGGCCATCTCCGGACATATTGATACGGATCTTGAAACCCTCAGGGTCATCCGCACCACACCCACTGGCAATCCGCTTCTGGATGAAGCACTGGTTCTTCTTCAGAAATCACAGGGTCTTCATTCCACAGGCTACTGGCTGAAAGAACTTGTCTGGAACATGCCACAGAAAAAGGAAAGGGTGCTGCAGGCCCTTGTGGAAAAGGGTGTCCTCAAGGTGGAAAACCATAAAATTCTGTGGGTTTTCACCATACGCCGGTATCCCATGATGGATGGCAAGGAGGTGCAGGAAGTGCGTTCACGGCTGCGGGATCTCATTACTGGTGATGCCATTCCCGATCCGAGGGACGCCGTTCTTGTGGGCCTTGTACATGCCTGCCATCTTTTTGAAAATCTTTTCACCAGAGAAGAGCGGCAACTCTATGCACCACGTATCGAGAATCTCGCCAGACTGGAACTCATCGGCAGGGAGGTGAATCGGGCCATTACAAATGCCTCCATCGCCTTTGCAGAATCCATGTCCGCATCCATTTCAGGAATGGTCTGAACAACTCAGCAGCCATCGTCTAAAAACGGTGGCTGCTGAGTTGTATGTTGGCATGATAATTTTCTACACATAAGAAAAGGTCAGCAGAGCCAAAAAGCCACCCGGCGAAACGACATGTTCAAGCTCCTGCATGCCCGATCATTGACATTGCCAGCTATGAACAAGGGTCACTTTATCGAAGATACCAAAAAATTCAGGTTCTTATGGTGTGAGAGTCGGGTTGACCTCACGGCTTCCTCACGGCTTCCTCACGGCTTCCTCATGGGTTGCTTATCCTTCTTGTTCTTATCCTTCTGCTCCTTCTGCGTTACCTTTTGTTTCTGCTCTTTGTTTTTATCCTTTTTTCCGCCTTTGTCTCCCACTGTGTGCTCCTTTCATTTACTTTATCGTTTCGCTGTAAGTAGTATCGCACCAAGCCACTTCTGCAATAAAAACGATCCTTACGGAGAATGCCAACGCCGTATTCCACAGGAAACTACGGCTGCCCAGCAAGCCTTAAAGCCACACAAGATTTGAAAACTATTTGACTTATATTAAAGAGGCATGTTTTTTATAATGACGCATTACTCATTCATAATCTTTATAAGCCTTTCATCCAGACAGGTGCGTAGAAAGGTATTCATCGGTTTCTGATTAGCAGTCCCATAAAAATCGAGCATCAATTAATTAAACTCCTGCTGCCTCTTTGCAGGAAGATTAATCGCAGGGTATCCGCAATTCAGCAAAAGCCCGTTCATAATAAAACGGCCCATACGCCTGTTCACATCATAAAAAAACTGGCACCGGGCCATTGTAAGAAAAAAATGGATAGCACGATCATAAATATCTGGTATATCATATGAATCAGAAACCATCTTTTCAAAAAGGGCAGGTAAGGAATCCGCCGGAGGCGGCATATACTCTGTCCCTGCGATGGTAACCCCACCAGACCTGAACTTCCCTCACTCCAATGCCTCGTCCTTACCCGCTATCAGATGCAGGGCACAAACTTGTTCACGGGTGATTTCAAACTGATTTTTCTCAATCAAAACAAACAAAGTACGCCAGGCATCAATTTGGTTCAGTGCTATTTGCTGGTCAGACAATCTATGTCCTCCAACCGTAATTCCATCCATTAATGTCTGAATTTCAGGTATGGTTAAGTTAATCCCTTCCAGATTTACTGCATCGCACACCAACTCAGCCAATTGGCGCTTAGCAAGCATTATTGCCTTTGCTTTGTCTGGTTTCATGCCCCACTGAGTTTCATTCATCTCATTCACCAGCTACATTAGTAAAAAGTTCAGAACCTGCTCAACATAATGTATATTGCTCATTATGAAAAAACAAGAACGTAGAAAACCCGCATATAAGATGCGGAACTGACCGGGGCTGGTCCAGGCTTAATCCATCAGGCCATACCGCAGGAACTGCGTCCGTTAATGCGGCAGATCAGCCGGGCCACCAGAGGCCCCGTCAGAACAACGGCAAAAAGCCGAAGGCTCTGGAGAGAAAGCACAAAAGCAAGATCACAGCCGCTGTCTGCGGCGATGATGGCCACGGAATCCAGACCGCCGGGACTGGTGGCGAGATAAGCCGTCAGCGGATCGACACCCGCCCAGACGGTCAGCATCCAGGCAGCCATACAGCAAAGTACCATCAAGGCAACAACAGCCAGAAGCAACTGAGGTAAAACCCGCAGGGTGTGCCGCAGGGTTTCCGGCGTGAACCTCAGGCCGATGTACCAGCCAAGACTTGCATAGGCAGCCCAGAGCAGCCATGGTGGCAGGGTAATATGTATAAAGCCAAGGCAATTGAGTACAGCCCCAAAGATCATGGGCATAAGAAGAGCTCCTGCGGGAATGCGGCCCATACGGCCTACAAGAACACCCACAGCCACCAGAGCGAGGGTCTGTATCAGGGGAATGAGGGGCGCATCAAAACCGGGCGACCATGTGCGAACGGGAAGATCCGCAGCAGGCCCTCCCAACAGCAGGCTGGATACGCCCGATGCGGTAAGAACCACCACAAATATCCGCAGATACTGCATAAAAGCCACCATGCGGATATCCGCGCCAAAGGATTCGGCCATGGCCACCATGGCAACGGCCCCTCCCGGCGAGGTTCCCCATGCCGCTGTGTTTCCCGGCAGTGACCCAAAGCGCATCAGCCCATGCCCCACCAGCGCTCCGAAAAGAATGACCAGGGCTATGGCAAAAAGAATGGCAGGCCAGCTTTGGAACAGTGTACTCAGGATGGCCGGACTCATGGTAAGGGCAACCATGCAGCCCACCACGGACTGCGCCCCGGTAAAGGCCCAGCGGGGTACAGTAAGTTTCACACCGCAGAAGGCAAAGACCATACCGGCCAGCATGGGCCCGAGCAGGGTGGCAGCCGGGAGTGAGACCCCTTGCCATACCACAGTCAAAAAAGCGGATACGAGGATAAGGGTGGCCAAGATAATAACCTTATGAATATACAGCATATTTATCTTCGGCAACCGGGGCCTACCTCTTTTCAGAAAGAATGATTTTACCAGATGAATATGCCAGTAAAGACTCTCTGCGCCGCTGATTCATTCTGCCAGCCAGCCTCATTTTCAAAAATAATCGTTTTGAACGATGAAGATTTAGGCAAAGCCCCTTCTGCGCCGCAGGTTCATCATGATTTTTCAAGGCCGGAGCTAAAAAAGCACCCCGAATGAATCGTAAGGACCTGCTGCAAAGGCAGCGGATTGGGTGCCCTTTTTCTGATCAATCTGGCTTAATGTTACAAGCCCCTTCCTTCAGGGATGGGTAAATGACGACGCCAGACAGTTTCCTTTCTCCTTACCAGCCATAGGTATGGAAGATCTCTTCCAGCCCTGCATGGATGGTTTTTCCATAGAACCGGAGAAGCACATCGGGCCTGTTGGTAAACATGCCATCCACTCCGTTTGCATTTGCTCTGACCATATCCACTGTTTCATCAAGGGTATAGGCATGGACCAGCATACCCATGTCATGGGCCACCCCATTAAACCATGGATCGATAAGGTCCATGTAGCTCTGATCTCCCTTTTCCGGATCATTGTATCCGGCCAGCCGGGTTCCGGGACCTACCGCTGAAGCACCGTTATCCTTTGCCCATTGCAGCCACATCCTGTAATTTTCTTTGGAAAGGATTTCCCATTTTGCACTGAACTGCGCATAGGTTTCCCCTTCTGCCTGATTCAGGGGTTCATCCTTTCTTAAAGGACCATAGGTTTTGGCAAGGTTAGCATCAGACGCAAACTGATCCACCTTCTCACTTCCCCAGTCCATGGCTTCCTGTTTTGTGTACAGCCAGAGCAGAAAGCACGTAGGAGTTTCCGGCATGTATTTGTTGAGCAGCGGCAGACTTTCCGGCTCAAAGGTCTGGAGGATGGTTCTGCCTCTGGTGAACTGGACGCCAACATTTTTGGCAGGGTCAAATCCGGCGGGAGCTTTTTTTTCGGAAGTGGCCAGCCAGCCCCTTTTTTTAAGAAGCTCATAAAGATCCTTTTCTATGCCGGGAAAAAAGGTGGAAACCTTTGTTTCGATGTAAAGTCCGGGCCTGTTACCATTATCATTGGGGTCCGGCTGACCATTGGCAAGCTTTCCCTCCGCTATGTTAATGACTTCCTCCAGGGTGGAAATTCTTGCGTTCACAAAGGAGCTTCTGGCTCTGTCAGGAAACTTGCCATTGAACCATGATCCTGCGTCCAGACTCTTCAGTTCTTCAAGGGTAAAATCGCTCATCCGGTTTTTGGCTCTATAGGGAAAGACCCTAGAAATATTAGATTTCTCAGAAAGATCATTGCAATGGGAAGCAATCAGAACGCCATCTTTCGTTCTCTGGAGATCAATCTCAAGATATTCGGCCCCCATCTGCCGTGCAAGAATATAGGCCTGTTCCGTAGATTCCGGAGCGTAATACGAAGCGCCTCTGTGGGCGATGACGGCCTTGTGCGGCACACCGGCATTGCTGCTGAGAAGCTCTCCCCTGCCTGCCTTTACCGTATTCTGAAATGTCTTTATGCCAGCGGCTTCCCTGCTTCCCACGCAGCCCGTCATCAAAACCGCTGCGGTGATAAAAAAGGACACGACCTGTGACAATCCCTTCATGGATAAACGCCTCCTTTTTTAATGGAATCAAACAGTTCACGAATGGGAAGAACGGAGTATTCTTCTCATCTCCTTCAGCGCAACAACCATGACAGCCAGCGCAAGCACCATCAGCAGGATATCGGTTACAATGAGGGGCATTTTTCCAGCTGGAATGTATTTGTCAAACAGCATCACCCACAAAGCCCATACCGTAGTGACCAGCATCAGGATGGCAGGAATAAGGGTAAAGAGTGTCGGCTTTTTCCGCCTGGCAAGCCAGACCGATACAGCAATCAGTCCAAGGGCTGCCAGAAGCTGATTTGCGGCTCCAAATATGGGCCAGATCAGTGTAAAGGCATTGGTCCAGCTCAGCCAGAGCATCAGGCCAGCCGATAGCGCTGCATTGAAAATATAAGAGCGAAGAATGGCCGGAACTTTTTTGAACAAAACCGACCATAGTTCTTCAAAGAGATAGCGGTTGAGCCGAACGGCGGTATCCAGCGTGGTCACCACAAAACCTTCGACCATGAGAATCCCGAAAATAGTTCCAAAAGCCACGGGGAATCCAAAGGCCATATGGAGAAGGGATCCCATGCTCAGGGCAAAGGCAAGTATGGGGTTGGACGCTCCCGATTCCGGCCAGACAATCTGCAGGTAGGTGTCAAAGGAAAGACCGGCAGCAAGGGTTAACAGGACGGCCATTGCAAAAACGCCCTCTAAAACCATTCCGCCGTACCCGATCTTTCGGGCATCCGATTCAAGACGGATCTGCTTGGAGACTGTCCCACCGGCCACCAGGGAATGAAAGCCAGAGATGGCACCACAGGCGACGGTAATGAAGAGAAAGGGCCAGATCATCCCGAGTTTCAGGTTGCCCTGAGCCACATTAAAGGCCGGAGCCTGAGTAACGGCTCCTTTCAGACCAGCCACAACAATACCAGCCAGCAACAAAAGAATACCAGCAAAGAGAATAAATGAATTCATGAAATCACGGGGCTGCAGGAGGGTCCAGACCGGAGCACCGCAGGCTATCACCACATACACCGTGAGAATAATCATCCAGGTATGCATGCCAACGGATACGGGAAAGAAGATGCCAAAAATTACGGACAGGGTCACGATGGTAACCGCAACAGGCGTGACAATGGCAGAACGAATATTTCTGCGATACAGCATCCAGCCGATCAGGGGGGCAAACAGCGTCAGAATAATCACGGATGTGGATGCAATGCCACCGATTTTAGCCCTCTCAATGCCATCGGCACCCACGATGGTCTGAAGAAAACCGGAGCCGCTTATCTTCATCTCAGCAACAGGAACCAGAGAGGTCAGGGCCGTTGCGCTGAGGCCCAGAAAGGCGGATGTGACGAGAAGGATCATCACCGTTGTAAAGGCAATGAAAAGAAAAAAACCGGCCTTTCCCAAAGTCGAGCGGGAGACTTCGGCCATGGAACGGCCTTTTTCCCGGACACTGGCAAAGAGACAGGTATAATCGTGGACGGCTCCAAAGAAAACCGTTCCCAGAAGAAGCCAGAGCCAGACAGGGATGATACCAAACAGCATGGCCACCGTGGGACCGACAATGGGTCCGGCACCGGCAATGGAAGCAAAATGGTGAGAAAATGCAATTCCTGTCCGGGCCGGAACATAATCCCGTCCGTCCTCCATGGCGATTGCCGGAGTGGGATTCTGGTCATTCTCATCAAAAATACGGGCAATCATCCTGCCGTAAAACAGATAGCCTGCACCCAGAAATACCAGACCAGCCAAAAGAAGCACAAGAATATTCACAGGTACCGCCTTTAACTAAAAAGAATCATTGATCCTAGCAACGGTCCACCCCGTAATGACCCGCGCCCCCTCGTCCAACAACACTGGCATGGCTAATGCAACAGCAATGCCAGAATAAAACCCCATCCTTACCGGAAAAAACATCAAAAACAGCCCTGCCAACCGCCAACAAAATTGGCCTGTGCCCATAAAGTGCTCCATGGCTGCACAAATAGAATCACAAAGTAAATATAGGTATATCCGGAGATATGGATCTGCGCCACATCCTTTGCCATTCTGGAAAAAATCAGAAGACCAACCCGATCCAGCTCCGCTTCCGTGGCATTGATGCCCGTAAAGGGACGCATACCCTGATCAGTCTCATGCACGGTTTCACCGATACTCACCTCCACAAAAAAACCTTCCCCCCAGAACCGGACAGAGAAACGACACTTCATGTCCGATGACCCGGCATATTCGACGAGGTGGAAAAACGTCTCTTCACAGCTAAGCATCAGGTACAGAAAAGTATTATCCCCCATCCGGAAACCGGCTTCCAGCTTCTTCAGCCTTTCGAAAAGTGTGTCCATGGCGTCGGATGTGGGATTACGGTGCAGGGCCATGCCCGGTTTCGGGAAAATAACAGACCATGAGAAAATCCCTCTTCATGGTCAGCAGCCAGCCCCATCGTCCTGACAAAACGGATAGGGCAAAGCAACAGGCACCTCCCTCTCCGCACGTTTTTCCAGCACTATCCCCATTTTTTTCATCCGGCTTCTCAGGGTGGATGGATGGATGGCAAGGAGCCGTGCAGCACCCTTAGGTCCGTCAATTCTCCCTCCACAGGCCTCCAGAGCGCTGAGAATATGACGGCCCATGGCTTCTTCCAGCGTCGAAAAACCTTTGCCTGCACCGGATATGGCCCCGTGCGCCGTATTGTCATGCCCCTCTCCTTCCGGCCTTCCCAGAATCTTTGACGCCTCACCTCCCAGATGGGAAAAGGAAAGCACCCTTCCCCTGCCCAGAATCAGCGCCCGTTCAATAATATTCTCAAGCTCCCGTATATTACCCGGCCAGGCATAGCGCAGCAGGGTTTTCAAGTTCTCCGCAGAAAGTTCCGGCGGCGGGTCAAAATTCATCTCCCTCGATTTTTTACGGATGAAATGAAGGGCCAGAGCCTCCATATCCTGAAGTCTCTCCCTGAGGGGCGGAATGCGGATGGGAAAGACATTCAGCCGGAACCAGAGATCCTCCCGGAAACGGCCCGCCTCCACCATGGCATACAGATCTCTGTGCGTGGCGGCAATGACCCGGGTATCCACAGCAATGGGCCGCTGACCGCCCACCCGGAAAAACTCCAGATCCTGCAGAACACGCAGAAGCTTCACCTGGGCGGCAAGGGGCAGCTCCCCGATCTCATCCAGAAAAAGGGTGCCGCCGTCGGCCTGCTCAAAATAGCCCCTTTTTCTCTCAACGGCTCCGGTAAAAGCTCCCTTTTCATGGCCAAACAGCTCCGAGTCCAGAAGGGTTTCCGCAATGGCACCACAATTGACCCGGATCATGGGGCCATCGGCCCTGCCCGAAGCCCTGTGAATGGCCGAAGCGGCCACCTCCTTGCCCGTACCCGTTTCCCCGAAAAGCAGCACCGGCACCCGCAAAGACGCCACCTGACGAATCATGGCCTGCACGGCCTGAAGAGCCGGAGAATGGCCCACCATGCCGCCGGGGTAGCCCAGCCTGTCCTGAAGCTGCTGCTTTTCAACGGCCAGACGCTCATTGTGGCAAACCACATCCCTGTGACGAAAAAGGTTCATAAGACCGGAAAGAAGGGGCTTTCGGATCTCTCCCAAAAGCACTTCATGGCCTTCGGAATAACTGTTCTTCCCACGGGCCACCATGCCAAAGGCCCCGATGAGCTCCCCGCCCATGCCGAACCCCAGCACCAGCACGGAATAATTGTTCCCCTTACGGATTTCAGGCCCCGCCACATGGCTGCGAAAACGCTGATACACCTCTTCCAGAAGCGGGCTTTCGCTGCGGTTCATCCGCCAGATAGGCGCATCCACACGCCTGCGGATATCTGCCATAGCTCTCTGGGAGACCTGCACCTTCTCATCCAGAAGAATACCCCGATTTTCCGTAGCTTCGGCCAGATAGCGGAGGGTATCACAGGTCAGATCCAGAGTGAGCAAGTGGATAAGATCCAGTGGAAAATACCGGGCAAGACAGGCAAAGGTACGGTGCAGGGCCGTTTCCATGTCAAGACTGCTGAAAAGATGGCCCGTGAGTTCGGTGATCAGCGCTGCGGCATCCTTCTCCATCAAAAACGCTCCCATAAAAATCTTGCTATTTCGTGGAATCTTATTTTTTCACGGATTTTTCTACGCCATTTCACGGTTTTTGGCGAGGCTTTTTAAAGCCATTTTATTTATTCTTATTAAAACAAGTGTTTTCATCAAAAATCCACTCTGGCCCGGAACGTGAAAAGACTTATGACCAGAAACTGTTCATCCCACACCCAAAGGAGGTTCCATGGCCGAACGATTTATCCATATGCAGCATCTCCGCTTTCTGCTCCGGGAAGTCTTTGCTGAAGAGAGTAAAAATCTGTTTTCCGAAAAAGATATGAAAAGCTGGGATCTGGTACTCAACGCCGCCTATGATTTCGCTAAAACAGCCCTTCATCCTCTTTTTTCAGAAATGGACAGGGAAACACCCCATCTTGAAAATGGAACCGTGAGGGTTCATCCGGCCATCGGCCCTTTGCTCCGGCAGATGGGAAAGGACGGATGGATCTCCGCAGGCCTTCCTCAGAAACAGGGTGGAGAAGGGCTTCCCTCCATGCTGCTCCATGCCTGCACGGCCATTTTCGCATCCGCCAATTACTCCGCCAGCGTCTACTCTGCCCTGTCCATGGGAGCCGCACGCCTCATCGCCACCTATGGCTGCGAAGCCCTGAAAGACTTCTATCTGCCGCCACTTCTTGCGGGCAGATGGCAGGGCACCATGGCCCTCACCGAGGCGGAAGCGGGCAGTTCCTTAGGCGACCTTTCCTGCGAGGCCATTCCAGCGGGCGAAGGGGTATACCGCATCCGGGGACGCAAGGTCTTCATCTCGGCAGCGGACCATGATGGCGTGGAAAATGTGGTGCATCTTATGCTGGCACGGATTGACGGAGCCCCTCCGGGAGTGAAGGGAATTTCCCTCTTTGTGGTTCCTAAGTTCAGACCGGAGCTGGGCGGCCTCAGGGATAACGACATCACCGTCACCCAGATTTTCCATAAAATGGGCTACAGGGGTGCTCCCATTGCCGAGCTTTCCATGGGCGAAAAAAACGATTGTCTGGGCTATCTTATCGGAATGGAAAACCGGGGCCTTTCCGCCATGTTCCAGATGATGAACGGTGCGCGCCTCGAGGTGGGTATGGGCGCTGCCGCCATCGCCACGGCGGCCTATCAGGCAGCTCTGGAATATACAAAATCCCGGAAACAGGGCCGCAGAATGGGGGCCTCTTCCATATCCGAACCTGTGGCCATCATTGAACATGCGGATGTGAAACGCATGCTGCTCGACCAGCGGGCCATCGCCGAAGGGGCCATGGCCCTGGTGCTGCAATGCGGACTCTACGAAGACGCTCTTCATACTTTGACAGGCGAGGCTGCCAGAGAACGCCACCTTCTTCTGGATCTCCTCACGCCCGTGGCCAAAAGCTATGCTGCAGAACAGGGAATTTTCAGTGTCAGCCAGAGCATACAGTGCTTTGGCGGATACGGCTACTGCGAGGATTTTCCCGTGGAACAGCATTTCCGGGATATGCGCATCCACGCCATCCATGAAGGCACCACAGGTATTCAGGCCATGGATCTTCTGGGCCGCAAAGTGATGATGGAAAAGGGCCTGCCCCTGCGTCTTCTGGCGAAAGAAATCCGAACAACTTTGCAAAAGGCGGAACAGGATGAAGCCCTTGCACCCATGGCAAAAAACCTGGAACAGGCCCTTCATACACTGGAAAAAACCACCGGAATCCTTGGGCTCTGGGCTCTGGAGGCGGGAGCGGAAGCCTTTCTTGCCGACGCAACCCTCTATCTGGAAGCTTTCGGACTTGTCACCGTAGGCTGGCAATGGCTGAAACAGGCCATTTTTGCCCGCAAAAACAGTGGGACAGCCAGGGGAGCGGCAGCTTCTTTCTATGAAGGAAAAACTAACGTATGCCGGTATTATTTTGCTTATCACCTTCCTAAACACGCTGCTTTGTGCCATCGTCTCATGACAAAAGAAGCACTCACCCTCAGCATCCAGACAGAACACTTCTCATAAAGGAGGAAATCTATGCCGGGAAGCCCTCAGGATCTCTTGTTCCATCCCCTCACCCTGCCCTGCGGCCGGGTGATAAAAAACCGTTTTTTCAAATCCGCCATGAGCGAAATTCTCGGAACCAAAGACAACCGCCCCAGTCAGGCACTGGTTCGCCTTTATGAAGGCTGGGGCAAAGGCGGGGCCGGGATTCTTGTGACGGGCAATGTCATGGTGGACAGAAATGCTCTGGGGGAACCCCGCAATGTGGTCATGGACTCCGAAGAAGATCTTCCCCTTCTCACCTCCTGGGCCGAGGCCGGTAAAAAACAAGGTTCTGAAATATGGGTACAACTGAATCATCCGGGAAAACAGAGCCCCAAAAACCTCTCGCCAAAGCCCGTGGCCCCTTCGGCCATCCCCCTTCATCCGGGTCTTCAGCGTTTTTTCGCCACGCCAATAGCCCTTGAAGAAGGAGACATCCATGGCATCATAGCCTCTTTTGGCCGATCCGCAGGGATAGCGAAAAAAGCGGGCTTCACCGGCGTGCAGATCCATGCGGCCCACGGCTACCTCGTTTCCCAGTTTCTTTCTCCTTTGCACAATCAGCGCAAAGATGCCTGGGGCGGCAACCTTGAAAACCGCATGCGTTTTCTCATGGAGGTGTACCGGGCCATACGCAAAGAAGTGGGACCGGATTTTCCCGTTGGAGCCAAACTCAATTCCGGGGATTTCCGCAAGGAAGGTTATCATCCGGAAGAGGCGGCCGAAGTGGCCGCCTCTCTGGCCGCAGAAGGTCTGGATCTGCTGGAAATCTCCGGCGGCAGCTATGAAAAGCCCGTCATGATGGCGGGTATGCCCGGCGGCAGTGAGGGCTATTTCCTGGAGTATGCCCGTAAGGTGCGCCAGACAACAGCCATCCCCCTTGTGGTAACCGGCGGATTCCGCACGGCTTCCGGCATGGTGGCAGCACTGGCTTCAAAAGACACGGACATGGTGGGACTGGGTCGTCCCATGGTTCTGGACCCCAGCCTGCCTCTGAACATTGCCGGGGACAATGGCATGGCATACAAAAGCCTTGTCACGCCGAAATCCACTGGGATAGCTGCTGTGGACAACATCGCCATGCTGGAGATCACATGGTATGAACGGCAGATGGGCTATCTTGCCAGAGGCCTGCAGCCAAGGCCCCATGAAAACGTCTGGACATCCATCATCAAGATGCTTCTGGTAGACGGAATTACCCGGTTCAGAAGGCGTCGGTCATAGGCCGGATACCATAGATATGCGGCAAAGGACGAAACGATTGTTCCATTATTATCGATACGGTATGACGCAGGATGGGCAAACCAAACTACTTGCGATCACCCTGCATAAATCAGCTGTTAAAAGGAGGCAGACATGAACACAATCACCTATCGTCAGGCAGGCCGCATCGGCTACCTCACCCTGAACCGGCCCGACAAATACAATGCCTTTGATCTGGAAATGGTGGATGAACTGGAAGCTTTTCTCCACGCACGGCGCTACGACAGTGAAACGGGTGTCATCATTCTCGATGGCGGAGATTCGAAGGGCTTTTGCGCAGGCCTTGATGTGGCAAGCTATGCGCCCGCCATCATGGCCATGAGTCCTGTGGATGCCTACAACGCCCAGGCCCGCATGAGCCGCCTGTTTCTCGCCATGCGCCGTATTCCCCAGCCTGTCATCTCCTGCGTACACGGCGCTGCGGCAGGTATCGGCTTTTCCCTTGCCATGGCTTCCGATATCCGCATCCTTGCCGATAACGCCAAATTCTCCGCCGCCTACATCAACATCGGCCTTGGCGGTGCCGACATGTCCTCCAGCTATTTCCTGCCCCGGCTCATCGGCACAGGCCGGGCCTATGAGTATCTTCTTACGGGCAACTGGATGGATGCGGACACAGCCATGGCTCTGGGCTTCGCCAGCCGGAAGGTGAGCCGTGAGGCCATGATCGAGACCGCCGAAGGCCTTGCCAAAACCATGATGGAAAAAAATCCCATGGGCATCCGCATGACCAAAGAAGCCATCAACGCCAACCTTGATGTGGGCGGACTGGAAGCAGCCCTTCAGATGGAAGACCGCAACCAGATGATGATTGCCTACACTTACCGCATGACACCCGCATCCTAAAGACTTTGGGAGTCTGGTTCTGCCATGGCTTAAGACGTATGAGCCATGGCAGACCGGCTCTTTCTTCCCCTCCCCGTTCCGGTAAAAATTCAAAAAACGCCACTTCTGATAGCCGATAAAACGGGTAATCTGACCTCCCCGTCTGACCTCCCATGACAACCCCGCCACCATGGCCAAGGCAACAAAAATGCAGTAACGGCATTTTTGTAAAACGCCATTTGACAAACCCCTCTCGTCTTTGTATTTTTGCAAAAATAATATTACAGCATATTGAAGGTGACGGAATGAAGATGACAATAAAACAACTGGCAAGCGTGCAGATGGGGTACTCCTTCCGATCCCGTCTCGAAGCCTCGGAAAACGGTATAGTTGCCGTTATCCAGATGAAGGATCTTCTGGATGACAACACAGTCAGCTGCGGTGATCTGGTAAAAATTGATATGGATGTCGTGAAAACGCATCACCTCGCACGGAAAGGGGATCTGATATTCAGGTCTCGCGGTCTTGTAACCACTTCAGCAATACTTCTTGAAGATCCGGACAAGGCCGTTGTTGCCGCTCCTTTATTAAGGATAAGGGTAAACAGACCGGAGAAGGTGCTGCCCGAATATCTGAACTGGTACATCAGCCAGCGGGATGCGCAGATTTTTCTGACCAGCAGGGCCAAGGGCACGGTTCAGAAAATGATCAGCAAGCAGGCCATTGAAGATCTGGAGGTGGCACTGCCAACTCTGGAAAAACAAAAAAACATTGTAGAGCTGGCCTGTCTCCTGGCAAGGGAACAAACCCTGCTTCACAGGCTGGCAGAAAAGCGTGAACAATACATTTCAAGATTATTAATGCAGTTTGCAAAAGCGCCCACAGAAAGACCAAATTAATGAAACCACAGAACACACTGAATACACAGAAAGATTTTTTATTCAAGAACGAGAGCTACCTAATTCGAGGGGCTGCTTTTGAAGTGTACCGTGCTCAGTTACACAACTATCTGAAAACAACCGGATTGCAGTTAGGATTTATCATCAACTTTGGCCATTATCCAAAAGCCACAATTGAGCGAATAGTCAAATGACCAATTCCATGTCTGTGTATTCTGTGTATTCTGTGGTTTAAATCAAGGAGAAATATCATGAATAAAATAGAACAGAAAGATATCAACAATGCAGCATGGGCGGCCTGTGACACCTTCCGGGGCGTTGTTGATCCGGCGCAGTACAAAGACTACATCCTTGTGATGCTGTTTTTGAAATACATCTCCGATGTATGGCAGGATCACTACGAAGAATACCGGAAACAGTATGGGGATGATGAGGTTCGTATCCAGCGGAAACTGGAGCGCGACCGTTTTGTTCTCCCCATGGTAAAACTCACCGAAAAAAATACGGAAACCGGCATAGAGACGGTTCTGGATGAATTTCCCGCCACCTATTACAGCCTCTATGATCGCCGGTCCGCCGCCAACATCGGTGAGCTGATCAATATTGTGCTCGACCATATTGAAGAGAACAACAAGAGCAAGCTCGAAGGGGTGTTCCGCAATATCGACTTTAACAGCGAGGCCAACCTCGGGCGGACAAAGGATCGCAATAAACGCCTGAAAACCCTGCTGGAAGATTTTAACAAGCCCCAGCTCAGCATGAAGCCCAGCCTCGTGTCCGAGGATGTGATCGGTAATACCTATATCTATCTGATTGAGCGCTTCGCCTCCGATTCCGGAAAAAAGGCAGGAGAGTTCTTTACCCCGCTGAAGGTGACCGAGCTGGTGGCCAGACTGGCAGGCCCCAAACCGGGCGACCGCATCTGTGACCCGGCCTGTGGATCGGGCGGCCTTCTGATTCAGGCGGCCAAAGAGGTGGCCCGTAATGCGGACAGCTCTCAGGAAAAACGCAACTTTGCCCTCTTCGGACAGGAGTCCAACGGCAGCACATGGGCGCTCTGCCGGATGAACATGTTCCTGCACAGCTTTGACAGTGCCCGGGTGGAATGGTGCGACACCCTGAACAGTCCGCTCTTAGTGGAAAATGACCGGCTCATGAAGTTCAACTGCGTGGTGGCCAATCCTCCGTTCTCACTGGACAAATGGGGTGCCGAAAATGCCGAGAGCGACCAGTACAACCGCTTCTGGCGTGGTGTTCCGCCCAAAAGCAAAGGTGACTGGGCCTTTATCAGCCACATGGTGGAAACCGCCCTTGAAAAGCAGGGCCGGGTTGCCGTGGTGGTTCCCCATGGCGTGCTGTTCCGGGGCGCAGCCGAAGGCCGTATCCGCCAGAAAATGATCGAGGAAAACCTGCTGGATGCCGTGATCGGCCTGCCGGGCAACCTCTTCCCCACCACCAACATTCCGGTGGCCATTCTGGTCTTTGACCGCTCCCGCGAAAAAGGCGGCGTTCGTGAACATTGTAAAAACGTCTTCTTTGTTGATGCCAGCCGGGAATTTGTTTCCGGGAAAAACATGAACACCCTCTCGGAAGCGCATATCGGCAAGATCATGGAGACCTACGCCGCCCGGGCCGAAGAAGAAAAATATGCCCATGTGGCCGAGTTTGCCGAGATCAAGGAAAACGACTTCAACCTCAATATCCCCCGGTACGTGGACACCTTTGAAGAGGAAGAGGAGATCGACATCGATGTGGTGCAGAAGGAAATTGATGATCTGGAAAAAGAGCTGGCAGCGGTGCGGGTAAAGATGGCTGAGAAGCTCAAGGAGATTCAGCGATGAAGCTACCTGTATCGTGGCAAATAAAGCGCCTTGAAAAACTGGTGCAATTTAGTTCTGGGGGAACGCCTTCAAAAGCAAAACCAGAGTATTGGCAGGGTGATATTCCATGGATTAGCGCTGCAACAATGCACCAACAAGAAATAGTAACATCCGAATTGCATATTTCAGAAGATGGCTTGAAGGCTGGCTCGAAACTGGCAAAAGAAAATGATCTACTTCTGCTTGTTAGAGGCAGCATGCTTTGGAAAAAGGTGCCTATCTGTATTTGCAAGCGTGACGTTGCCTTTAATCAAGATGTCAAAGCTTTGAGTATTAATGGGAAAATTACACCAACTTATCTGCTTTACTGGTTTTTGGCCCACCAACGATTTCTGCTGAACAAAGTTGTTGGCACTGGCATTGGCGCGGGAAAATTTGATTTAGATGAGTTGAAAGCTTTGGACATTCCGCTTCCCCCGCTGCCAGAGCAAAAAGCGATTGCCGATCTGTTGTCCACCTGGGATGAGGCCATCGAGAAAACCGAACGGCTGATTCAGGCAAAGGAAAAGGGGTTTAAGCGGCTGTTAAATGATCTAATCCATCAGGGACGTAGCAACCATACTTGGAAAGGTTACAACCTTAGTGACCTTTGCAGCTTGGTTTCTCGCAAGAATGGGGAAAACAATACCAATGTACTGACATCCTCTGCTCAGAACGGATTAGTCAGTCAGCTTGAGTATTACAATAAAAGCGTGTCGGCCGAAAATGTGACAGGTTACTACCTTCTGAACAAGGGTGAATTTGCTTACAATCGAAGTTCCGCCAAGGGATACCCCTATGGTGCTACAAAGCGTTTGGACAGATATGAAAAAGGCGTATTGTCGACCTTGTATCTCTGTTTTGCATTGAAACCGAATGCCCCTTGTGAATCCGATTTTCTTCTTCACCTCTTCGAGTCTGGTGCGGCAAACCGGGAATTGCGTGCAGTCTGTCAAGAGGGTGCGAGAAGTCACGGACTCTTGAACATTACGAAGTCTGATTTTTTCGGAATCAAACTCTTTCTTCCGGCCCAAGACCAACAGAAAAAGATTCAGTCTGCTCTGAATACCGCTCAAGAAGAAATCGACCTGCTAAAACAGCTCGCAAATAAATACAAAACCCAGAAGCGCGGCCTGATGCAGAAGATGCTCACCGGGGAATGGCGGGTAAAACCGGAAATCGTTAACCAATACATGGAGGCGTAATCATGGCTAAAGGTAAAAATCAACACGTTGTAAAACATCCCGATGGCTGGGCGGTTAAAGGCGAAGGTAACAGCAAGGCGACCAAAGTTACCCGCACACAGGCGCAGGCCATTGATATTGAACGAGAGCTGTAGACACAGGCCGCCGAGTTTCCAGAAATTAAAGAAAACGACTTCAACCTCAATATCCCCCGGTACGTGGACACCTTTGAAGAGGAAATCGACATCGATGCGGTGCAGAAGGAAATTGATACGCTGGAAAAAAAGCTGGTAGAAGTCCGAAAGATAATGGCGGAAAAGCTTCAACAAATTCAGAGATAACCACGAATCAAGTATGAAGAGAGAAGTTTGAAGGATGAAATGAAGAGCGTTTTGCTCGAAATGGTCGTTGAGGGAGGAAGTTATGCCAGGTAACAACAACGTACCGCCCAAGGGCGAGCTTTTGGTGTATCAGGGACAGGGGCTGGACAGCCCGGTTCAGGTGCGGTTGGAAGGGGAAAGCGTCTGGTTGAGTCAAAAGTTAATGGCAGAGCTGTACGGAGTTGCCATTCCAACCATAAATGAACATATAGCAAATATTTACGAGGACGAGGAGCTTCAGCCAGAGGCAACTATTCGGAAATTCCGAATAGTTCAAACGGAAGGAAACCGGCAGGTGGGACGCCTGATAGATCATTATAATCTGGAAATGATCATTGCTGTCGGCTTTCGTGTGCGATCCAGACGGGGAAGTCAGTTCCGAAAATGGGCCAATGAGCGGATTTCAGAATATTTGGTCAAGGGCTTCACCATGGATGACGAACGCCTCAAAGGGAACGCCGGAATCGTTGACTATTTTGACGAACTTCTGGCCCGCATCCGGGAAATCCGTGCCAGCGAAGCCCGTGTTTATCTGATGATCAAAAATATCTTTGCACTGGCCAGCGACTATCAGGAAGGCGAAAAACAAACCCAGCTCTTTTTTGCCACCATGCAAAATAAGATGCACTATGCCGCTACCGGTTTGACCGCAGCCGAAATTGTCAAACAACGCGCCAATGCCGAATTACCCAATATGGGACTCACCAGCTGGAAAGGCTCTCGGGTGCTGAAAACCGATATCGGCACCGCCAAAAATTATCTGGATAAAGAAGAGATTGACACCCTGAATCGAATCACGGTCATGTTTCTGGATCAGGCCGAATTCCGTGCAAAAAGACGACAGACTATCCAGATGGCAGACTGGGAAAACTTCCTCGATAAATTCCTTGCCGATGTCGAACTGCCAGTCCTTGAAAATGCCGGAAGTGTCAGCCGGGAAACTGCATTAGGCTTTGCTAATTTTCAATACGATCAATTTGCCGAAAAACGCAGGCAGGAAATACAACAAAAGGCAGATCAGCACTATATCGACGACCTGACTCAATCCGCCAAGACCTTAAAGCACGACAGACAAAAAATAAGAGGAAACCACGAATGAATACGGATTTACACCAATATTTTTTAGAACTACGAAAAGCACTAAAGGCACGAAAACTGTTTTTCATTTCGTGTAGTTCGTGTCTTTCGTGGTTAAAAAACAACTCAACACCGAGCAATCATAATTCAGAACTCGCCGCAGACGTAGAATCCAACCTTGATTTTGCCATCTTTCAAAACCATGGCTACAAGGGACTTTACGGCGGACTGGACGCCAAGGGCATCCATGCCCGCAAAGGACTGAAAAAAAATCAACAGATTCTCGACAACATGGGCAGCACCGAGCTGGCTGCCAACCTCTTCCGTGCCACACAGACCGAAGATAAGCTCCGCAGGGAAAATATTCAGGGCAAAACCAAAGCCAATGCAACCCATTTTGAAGTTGGAAAGAAAGTACGCCAGACCATCGAAGAGCTGGGCGGCACCATGCCGGAAGACCTTCCAACACCCATATCGTGATGATATCCGGCAAAGATGCGGTATGGGGAAGTAAATTTCTGGAACACCTTGCTTCTGACTTGAAAAAAGAATTTCCAGATATGCAGGGTTTTTCTGTTACCAATCTGAAGTACTGCCGCGTTTTTTTTGAGTATATCGAGATTCGTCCCCAGATCGGGGACGAAAACAAAGGCCGAATTATTCCCCAGATTACAAATCAATTGGCACCAAGTTCAAAGTCTGGCTTATCGTGGATAAAAGCAGGAGACCTGTAAAATGATACAGTTCAATAAATTAGACAAATTAAAACAAAAACTGGATGCCTTCCGGCCATTGCCCCCGGAGATTGTTTCCAATCTCCACGAAGATCTGGTGCTCCGCTGGACCTACCATTCCAATGCCATGGAAGGCAACACGCTGACGCTGAAAGAAACCAAGGTTGCTCTGGAAGGAATCACCATTGGCGGAAAAACCATGCGGGAGCATTTTGAAGTGATCAACCACAGGGAAGCCATTTTTTTTGTGGAAGATCTGGTCAGAAAAAATGAGACATTATCTGAATGGCAGATTACCTCCATTCACCAGCTGATCCTGAAAAATATCGATGACAGAAATGCGGGTACCTACCGAAAAACCAATGTCATCATTTCCGGTGCCGATCATATACCGCCAGATGCCGTACAGGTTCAAAGCGAAATGCAAGACTTCATTCACTGGTATCAGACCGGGGCCAAATCTCTTCATCCGGTAGAACGGGCCGCCCGTGTTCATGCTGATTTTGTAAAAATTCATCCCTTTGTGGACGGCAATGGCAGAACATCACGGCTGCTGATGAATCTGGAATTGATGAAAAGCGGATTCCCGCCGGTGATTCTTCCTGTGGAAAAACGTCTGGAATATTATGAGGCACTGGATACAGCCCACACGAAAAATAATTACGATCCGTTTTTGATCCTTATTGGAGATATTATGGAATCAGGATTCAGACCCTACTGGCACGCATTGGGAGTAAACCCATGAATACCTTTCCGATCAATGAAAAGCATCTTTCCCAAATCCCGGCTTTGCAGCTTTTGATCAGCCTTGGCTTTGAATTTTTGACACCGGCTGAAGCACTGCAGGAAAGACAAAACCGAACATCCAATGTTTTACTGGAAAATATTCTGCGCAGTCAGCTCAAGGCAATCAACCGTATTCGTTACAAAGGAGACGAGTACCTCTTCAGCGAAGAGAATGTGCAGTCGGCCATCCAGAAGCTGAAAAACATCAAATACGACGGACTGTTAAAGACCAACGAGGCCATTTACGACCTGATTACCCTCGGGACGGCCATGGAGCAGACCCTTGAGGGGGATTCGAAAAGCTTTAATATAAACTATATCGACTGGCCCAAATCTGGAAGTGGCCCCGGTCGTAACAGGTTTCATGTAACGGTGGAATACCGTGTTGAACGAACGCGTTCAACGGAAACCGTCCGTCCGGATATCGTTCTTTTTGTCAATGGCATTCCCTTTTGCGTGATTGAATGCAAGGCCCCCCATATTGAAGTGGAACAGGCCGTTTCCCAGTCCATCAGAAATCAGAATGATGAGCATATTCCCAAACTCTTCACCTACACCCAAATGGTGCTGGCTCTGAATAAAAACAACGCCATGTACGCCACAACGGGAACTGCTGCAAAATTCTGGGGAATATGGAAAGAGCCGGGCTTAACCACTAAAGATATAACCACAGAATACACAGAACACACGGAATCAGAAAAAGAGCACTTCAGAACAAAAAATATTGCGTACAAAAAGTTACATGAGCTTGTTCAGGATTCTCTTCGGCACGAAATAGATCCCAATAATTTTTCTGTGTATTCCGTGTGTTCCGTGGTTCCCAAAAATAGAATGGTGACGGAACAGGATATTGCGCTGTATGCCCTTTGCCGCCCGGAAAGGCTTCTGGAACTGGCGTGGAAGTTCACGGTATTTGACGGAGGCATCAAAAAAATTGCCCGGTATCAGCAGTATTTTGTCATCAAATCCACCCTGAACCGGGTAAAACACTTTGACAGCGCAGGTTCACGCAAAGGGGGGGTGATCTGGCACACGCAAGGGTCAGGAAAATCCCTGACCATGGTGATGCTGGCCCGGAACCTGGCCCTTGATCCCGAAATTTTGAACCCCCGCATTGTTCTTGTGACAGACCGTGATGACCTCGACAAACAGCTTGGAAACACCTTTGTCGCCTGTGGCCTTAATGCAAACCGGGCAACATCAGGCAGAAACCTGCTGGAACTGGTTGCTGAAAAAAAATCAGGAATTATCACAACCCTCATTCACAAATTCGACAAGGCGTATGCGGTAAAAAAATATCAGGATGCATCCCCCGACATTTTCATTCTGGTGGATGAAAGCCACCGTACCCAGTTCGGTTCCTTTTCTGCCCGGATGAGACAGATGTTTCCCCATGCCTGTTATTTAGGCTTTACAGGCACGCCGCTTTTGAAAAAAGAGAAGAACAACTTCATAAAGTTTGGTGAGCTTGTCGAACCCCATTATTCCATCACACAGGCCGTTGAAGACGGTGCTGTGGTTCCGCTTCTGTATGAGGGGCGGCATGTGGAGATGACCCAGAATAAAAAAGCTGTTGATCTGTGGTTTGAGCGGCACACGCAAGGGCTTTCCAAAGAACAGCAGGCGGATCTGAAACGCAAATATGCACGGGCGGAAATGCTGAACAAGGCCGATCAGGTCATTTACATGAGAGCCTTTGACATCAGCGAGCACTTTCGCTCCAACTGGCAGGGAACAGGATTCAAGGCACAGCTGGTGGCACCGAACAAAATATCCGCACTCAGGTACAACGCCTGCCTGAATGAAATTGGCATGGTCAGTTCCGAAGTTGTTATCTCACCGCCGGATATGCGTGAAGGCTATGAAGAGACCGATGATGAAACAAAGGATGAGGTCGTCAAATTCTGGCAAAAGATGATGAAACGCTATGGCAGTGAAGAAGAATACACCAAGCAGCTCATTAACCAGTTCAAACACGGCAGCGATCCTGAAATCCTCATTGTTGTTGATAAGCTGCTCACGGGTTTTGATGCCCCCAGAAACGCAGTCCTCTATTTATGCAGGATGCTGAGGGAGCACACACTGCTTCAGGCCATTGCCCGTGTCAACCGGCTGCATGAAAGCAAAGAATTTGGTTTTATCATAGACTATGCAAGCGTACTGGGTGAACTGGATAAGGCCCTTACCATGTACAGCGCATTTGAAGGCTTCGATGAATCCGATCTGGCTGGCACCCTGACATCCATTCACAGCGAGGCCGAAAAACTGCCCGGCCGGTATTCTGATCTTTGGGATCTGTTCAAACCGGTGAAGCATTCCTGTGATGAAGAGGCCTATGAAGTGCTTCTTGGTGATGAGAGCATAAGGGAAGAGTTTTACGGTCGCCTTTCAGAGTTCGGTAAAACACTGGCCATCGCACTCTCTTCCGAAAAATTTCTGACCCAAATCGACGATAAAACCTTATCCCGATACAAGGCAGACCTTCGGAAATTCCAGTCACTCAAGGCATCCGTCAAGCTCCGCTATGCAGAGGCCATTGATTACCGGGATTATGAGCCAAAAATCAAAAAACTGCTGGACACCCACATTCAGGCCAATGAGGTGGTTCAGCTGAATGAGCCGGTTAATATTTTTGATGATGCCGCCTTCATGATGGTAAAAGAAGAGCAGGAAGTCTTCGGCTCTAAAAAAACAACGGGCTCAAAAGCAGACACCATTGCCCATGCCACAAAGAAGGTCATTACGGAAAAGATGAATGAAGACCCTGCCTTTTATGAAAAATTCTCAAAACTGATCCAGCAGGCCATTGAAGATTTCAGGGCTAAAAGAATATCGGATCTGGATTACCTGAACAAAGTCGTGGATATCCGTAACAAGGTTGTCTTCAAGGTGCATGATGACGTCCCGGATAAGCTTTCCGGAAATGAAGATGCCATGGCTTATTTCGGTGTGCTGATACCATTTCTGGCGAGTGATGAATGCTCAGTGATAAAGGATGAATTGAAAAACAACTCAGAACAGAGCACTCCGAATTCAGCATTTGCTGAAGAGGCGGCAGCGGATGCGGCGTTAACTATTCAGGCCATACTGGAAAAACACAACAAAGTTCACTTCTGGGAGGATGAAGACGCCCAGAAACAGGTGATCAACGAAATTGATGATTATCTCTATGATGAGCTGAAAACAGAAAAGAGCATCGAATTGTCGCTGGATCAGATGGATGAGCTCATCGAGAAAGTTTTGCAGGTGGCAAAGCACAGGAATAATTGAGAATGGATAATTGACAATGGAGAATGGGAAGCAGGTCTCAGACAAAAAAATGCTGTCAGGGACAAATCATTTTTGTTTGCATTGCGGATTGTGAAATTATGCCGTTATCGTTAACACGGAAAAGAAAGAATTTGTATTAAGCAAGCAACTGCTTCGCTCTGGAACTGCGATTGGGGCTTTAGTGAGGGAAACTGAACAGGCGGAGAGTCAAGCCGATTTTATACACAAAATGGCTATTGCTCTGAAAGAAGCAAATGAAACGGACTACTGGATAGATCTGCTGCATGAGGCAGAAATTATTAATCATACAGAATTTAAATCCATTAATCCTGATATAACTGAATTACTGAAACTTTTAACAAGTATAATCAAATCCTCCAGATCAAAGACGGTACGTTGATGCAAAAAAGCAATCATTCTCCATTATCCATTATCCATTCTCAAATAAGATATGGGCAAAAGATCATATTTTACAGCCTGCTGTACTGTGACAGAAAAACCATGGAAATAGCCGTGCATCCTGATGGCACGGTTATGGTCAAAGCGCCGGTAGAGTCCGATATCACAGTGATAGAAAGGAAAATAATAAAACGGGCTCGCTGGATTCTTAAGACACTGAATTATTTTAAGCAGTTTAATCCAAAGACACCTGAGCGCTGCTACGTGACCGGAGAGACCCACCTGTATCTTGGAAAGCAATACCGACTGAAAGTGACCCAAGGACAGGAAAACTCCGTAAAACTGACCCGTGGTTTTTTTCATATCACCTGCCGGAACGAGCCAACTCCAGATACTGCAAGGAAACTTTTAAATCAGTGGTATTCAGAAAAGGCACAGCTCCAGTTTGCAGAAAGTATGCATCGCTGCTGGCAGAAGTTCCGTAGTCCGGGCATTGAGAAGCCAACGTTATCCATTAAGCGAATGCAAAAAAGATGGGGCAGCCTTTCGGACAAGGGCACAGTAACCCTCAATACAGATCTCATCAAAGCGTCTAAAGAATGCATAGACTATGTTGTTACCCATGAGCTGTGCCACCTGAAATGTCATGATCATGGACCTGAATTTTATAAGCTCCTCGACTCTCTCATTCCGGGCTGGGAAAAGATCAAACACAAACTCGAACGGAGTATGCTGTGACCATAAAATCCCATAAAATGACAAACCGCTCTATGATCGGTCAAGACCGCCATCTTTGAAGGGCACTGAAAAAAAACTCCGCGCCAAACAGATCACCGGGCATATGATGCAAAGTAATTCCTGATCAGGCAATGGGAACATGCCGCAACCTCTACCCCTTCCCATTCCTGTTCCCAATCAGGCCCATAACGGGCTTATCACTCTCATGGCACAGCCGGTCGTCGACCACGCTGCAATAAACATTCATCATCAGGTTACGGGTTGCTTTCTTTCCATGTTTTTTTGTGCTCTTCGTGCGTCCACAGGCCCTAACTCTTGGCAGGTATTCAAGAATAAAACAGGTCCAGTGCCATAGAAGACTGGTGATAAATCTGAAGCTTATGAGCAATGGCTTCCCTCTGGTTCTTCTTACTCTGTAAAAACTCTGCACGGTACGAGGCCTTGAGGGTCAAAATAATGCCACCGGCTACCCAGACCCTTGCTGCAAGCCCCATACAAAGAAGAGGAAAGGATATCACATGAAAAACCCGTCGCCAGCACTCTTGCCCTTTCTGGAGCAGATCCGTATGACCGCGGAGACCTTCCGAAAAAACGGCAGCCAGCCCACCTTTGCCAATGCAAGGGAGGGGCTTTCCACCCTTACCCGGACCTTTGTCACAAAACCCTGCCCTGTGGCCGCAGTGATGGATGCCCTCATTCCCGGCCCGAAATGGGAAGTACCCGTTCGTATCTATCACCCGGATCCGGAACAGACCCTGCCCCTCCTTCTGTTTATCCACGGAGGCGGTCACATGGCAGGCAGTATCCATGTGTACGACGGCATAGCACGGCGGCTTGCCCGGACATCCGGGCACATAACCATTTCCGTGGAATACCGCAGAGCACCGGAATGTCCCTATCCTGTTGGATTTACGGATGTGATCCATGCTGCCAGAGGCCTTTTTCCTCTCCTGGAAAAATTGAAGATCGCCCATACGGGAAGGCTTTCTGCTGCAGGAGACAGCGGTGGTGGCGCTCTCTGCGCCAGCCTCAGTCACAGAGCCTCCCATGAACCGGAAATCCGGCTCCACAGGCAGGTTCTCATTTATCCCAGCCTGGACTATACCCTCTCCTTCCCTTCGGTAAGCGAGAACGGGAAGGGCTTTTTTCTGGAAAAAGAAAAAATCCTCTGGTACTTTGCCAACTATTTTCAGCAGGGAGAAAACAGAAAAGAGGCATCTCCCCTCTTTATGAATGCGGAGGCTCCTTTTCCGGAAACCCTTGTGGTTACTGCCGGTTTTTGTCCCCTGCGGGATGAGGGAGCCGCCTATGCCAAACAACTTCGTGAACAGGGCATGATCGTCCGCCATCACGATTTCAGCGATATGATCCATGCCTTTTTAAATCTGGAGGATCTGGTACCCGATGCATGCCAGTCCTTCTATGCCATGACCGCCAATTTCCTGAACAGGTAAGAACTGACCGGGAGAACCGTTCTCCCGGGATCAGGGGCTTTGTTCATGGCTCCTCCAGAGCTTCGTAGACTTCGGGACGGAAACGGGGAGTACAGACAACCAGAAAAATCAAATCCTCCGTCGTTATATTGCAGATGCGCTGGGAGCATCCCGGAGGAACCAGCACCACATCATCTGGCCCCACTTCCACAGCTGGCTGAACCCCGAGCTCCATCCGCGCCCTGCCAGAAAGAATCAGATAACGTTCAGCCGTACCTTTCAGCCTGTGAAGCTCCGTGGTAACACCGGCAGCAACCCGGATGCGGGCAATGGAAAGCTCCGGATCCGACGCAGAATTGGAAAGCTCTTCCACCCAACAATGTTCTCTTGTATAAAAAGGATTCGTTTTTTTACCTGCTATCACTTTTTCTTCCATCTTATCAGTATCTTCTTTCCATAATAGGGATTAACATATATAGAGATTCCGCACCTGAAATACCACAAAGGACATCATGACGATTGAATACGGAACGTATATCGTTTATGTACTCTTCAGGGTCTTCTCACCAATCATGCTCACAGGAAATTCCCATCAATGAAAAAGAATCTCATCTCCTTCATTCTGCCGTGCTGTTTTCTTTTTCTTTTCACCCAGGCCGTTCCGGCCAAAGAAACAGGAACTGTGGTCAAGGAGCTGGCCCGAACCCAGCACAGCTGGGACGGAGCTTTGCTGCCTCCCTATCCCGAAGGACAGCCCGAAATCCGTATTCTCAGCATTACCATTCCTCCAGGCCAGAAACTGGCCGTTCACAAACATCCTGTCATCAATGCCGGTGTGCTCCTTTCCGGTCAGCTTCGGGTTCAGACCACTGACGGGCAGGTGCTGAATCTTGATGCCGGTGAAGCCATTGTGGAAGTCGTACAAACCTGGCACTGGGGTGAAAGCATCGGGAAAGACCCTGCCCACATCATCGTGTTTTATGCCGGGGAAGAAGACATTCCCGTAACCATCACCCAGCAGCCTTAAAAATCAGGGGTGGGACGCCGGATTCTGCACTATTATTCCGGTTTTCATATTCCATACCCCTTACCCTACCATTTCTGACAAAGGATTGTTCCATGGAAATCACCAGCATCAAAAAAGAGGGAGCTGTCATTGTTTCTGTTCAGGGAAGAATGGACGCCGTCACCTCCCCTGCCTATGAAAACGCCATGAAAGAACTGATTGAAAAAGAATCCCTTTTTATTCTTGACTGCAACGGTCTGGACTATATCAGCAGTGCCGGTCTCCGTGTTATTCTGGCAACAGCCAAGACCCTCAAGGGTAAATCCGGTAAAATTGTCATGGCCAATGTCAATGGAACGGTTCGGGAAGTATTCGACATCTCTGGCTTTGGTTCCATTTTTACCATGTACGACTCAACTGATGCTGCTCTTGCCGACTTGAAGTGAGGCCAGGACATGAAAACACTCCGGGTTATCGCCAGTCTTGACCATCTGGATGCCGTTGTGCAGTTCACGGAGCATCAGGCCGAAGAGCTTGGCCTTGACCCTGGAAAAGCCTCAAGGATTTCCCTTGTCCTTGAGGAAGCCTTCGTCAACATATGCTCCTATGCCTATCCGGGAAATACAGGTCATGCGGATATACGGTGCGGCAGAGATAACAACTTCTTCATGCTGGAAATCGGGGATGAAGGAGCTCCCTTCAATGTCCTCTCCCTGCCGGAGCCCGACACAACCCTGGGCATCGAAGAAAGGGAAATCGGTGGCCTGGGCGTCCATTTCATACGGAAACTGCCGGACAGAGTGGATTATCGCAGGGAAAACAACTGCAATCTCCTTCGCATGTTTTTTGCCCTTTGACATCCCAGTTCATCAGCAATAGATCCCAGAAAGAAATCCTTCATGAATCCGGTTTCAAAGGCCCCTTAACCGGTCAGGGTATTCCGAGGAAAAGGTGGTATGGTAATCAACTCCTTAAAAACCAAAATCTGTATTCTCGTTGTACTTACCCTGACCCTTGTGGCGGTGCCTGTTCTCTACTTCACCCACAAAGACGGCGTCCGTGCCATGTCTGAAGCGGAGCAGAGAAGCATCCACAACATTCTTGAACTTACGGAAATGAACATACGAAGCGGTTACCGCAACCTGCTTTACAGCCGTGTGGATGCGGTAATGGCCCATCGCAGGACCCTTGAAGGCATGGTACTGGTAGCCCGGATGGGACTGGATGAAATATTCAGCTCCGGCGATAATGCCGTAACCCGACAGCGGGCCCTCAACTGGGTGAGTCAGCTGGCCTCTGTCAACGGTACGGAATTTCTTGTTTTCGATGCCAGGGGGCACATGATGGCCCATCCGGACTCCGGTATCAGGGGAAAAAACGTGAACCTGATCAAAGACATCAAAGGCATTCCCCTCGGGGAGGCAATCCACGGAGAAGCCAAACGACTGGGACAGGCAAGCACAACATTTTTCTGGGCCTTTGATGAACAGAGTGAACCTTTAAAAAAATATGGATGGTTTGTACATTATCCGGCAATGGACTGGATTCTGGGTGCCACCGCCGACATCGGAGCACTGGAACTGGAAGGGAAAAGAAAGCAAACAGAACTGCTGAACAATCTCGAAGCCAACTTCAGAAACATCCATATAGGACAATCCGGTTCTGTCTTCCTCTTTGACAGGCAAGGTGATCTCCTCATCCCGCCGGCAAGGGAAAATCCGGATTTTTTGCACACAGCTCTTCAGGAACGGGACGCCACTCTTTTTCAAACACTGAAGGATCTGGCTTCATCCGGCAGGGGCGCTTCCCTCACCCTTGTATTACCCGATGAGAATCAGAGCCCTGGGAAACGGGAAATCCTGTGTACCTACTTTCCCGCCCTCGGCTGGTATCTTGCCGTTATGGCCCATACGGATGAAACCCATGCCCCTGCAAAAGCGCTTGTCACACGCCTGACCCTGATTATTGCCAGTCTTTTTTGCATCAGCCTATTTGTGGGCCTCTGGCTTTCCATACGCATGACCCGACCCCTCAACACTCTGGCATCCTTTGCCAAAGCCTTGCCGGATACGGATTTCACATCCAGTGAAACAGCCTGTGCGGTCATTGCCCACCTCCCTGACTGCCACAAGGATGAAGTGGGACGCCTGGCCCGAGCCATTATCTTTATGGAAAGCTCCCTGCGGGAAAATATCCGTTCCCTTGTGGCAACCACAGCCATCAATGAACGGATGGAAGGAGAACTCGGTGTGGCAAGGGAAATTCAGCTGGGACTTCTTCCCAAAACCTTTCCCCCCTTCCCCAATCATAGGGAATTTGATCTGCATGCCAGCCTGGAACCGGCACGGGAAGTGGGAGGCGATCTCTATGATTTTTTCTTTATGGATGACAGCCATTTCTGCTTTGCTGTGGGGGATGTGTCCGGTAAAGGGGTGCCTGCTTCGCTTTTCATGGCCATCACCCGAACCCTGCTCCGGGCAGCGGCCGCACGGGAAAAAGATCCTGCCAGAATGCTGGCTTCCATGAACAACGACCTCGCCTCCAGCAACCCGAACTCCATGTTCGTCACACTTTTCATCGGTATCCTCAATCTGGAAACCGGCCACCTTCTCTATGCCAATGGCGGGCACAACCCTCCGGTTCTGATGACTCCGGACGACAAAGCCATTTTCCTGACAGGACGCAGCGGTCCCCTGGTAGGAGCCATGGAAGATATGCCCTACCATGTTCTCGAAACAGCGCTTCATCCCGGAGATACCCTTTTTCTCTACACGGATGGCATAACAGAAGCCATGGATACGGAACAGAGGCTCTATACGGATCCCAGACTTCTCAACCTGCTTGATCGCCTGCAGGGTTTTTCTCCTGAAGCCATTCTGAAAGAAATAGATGCGGATGTGGCTCTGCATGTGGGGGAAGCCGAACCATCCGACGATATTACCATGCTCTGCCTGCGCTATACGGGACCTGTCTCCTGATCCTCCGTGCCTGATCTTTTTCAGTCCCTTTCCTTTGCGGGAAGCCATACACGGAGAGTTTCCGCAAGATCCTGCAGGGAAAGGGGTTTGATGAGCCTTGCGTTCATTCCTGCCTTAAGGCAACGGACATGATCTTCTCTGCTGGCACAGGCTGTCATGGCAATAATGGGAATATCCGCCGAAATCCCATTCAGAATACCACTGCGGATCATTCGGGTTGTTTCCACACCATCCATCTCCGGCATCTGTACATCCATGAGAACAAGATCCCAGCCGCCAGCATCCAGAAGATTCAGAGCCTTTTTCCCATTTCCCGCAAGATCAGCCCTCAGCCCCAGTCTGTTAAGAAACCCCAGCATCACCTGCTGGCTGGTTACATCATCTTCCACCACAAGAATTCGCGCCTTTTTCTGATCCGCCTGTAACATGGTTTCTGGCAGACTTACTTCTTTCCACGGTATCTCACTGCCATCCGGGCATTCCGGTTTCTGCAGGGTTACGGTGAACCAGAACTCAGCCCCTTCATCTTTTCTGCTTTCTACCCCCATGCCTCCCCCCATTTTTTCCGCAAGCTGCCTTGAAAGGGCCAGCCCCAGCCCCGTACCACCGTAGGTACGGGAAATGGACGGATCTGCCTGGAAAAAAGGCTTGAATAAAAAGGGTATGGTTTCCTTTTCAATGCCAATTCCCGTATCTTTTACAACAAAATACAGAATCAGCTCGCTGCCTTCCTCCCGGATCACGGAAACACGAATCCTCACACTGCCCGAATGGGTAAACTTCAGGGCATTCCCCGTGAGATTGCTCAGAATACGCAGGAGTTTGTCCGGATCACCCACCAGCTCCTCGGGCACATGGCGGTCCGTTTCCCAGGAAAAAACAAGCCCTTTTTCCCGGGCCATCAACTCCATGGGTAGAAAAAAATCTTCCAGAAGTTCCCGGATTTGAAATGTCACATTGTCCAGACAAAGCTGGCCTGCCTCAATTTTAGCCAGGTCCAGCAGGCTGTTCACAATTGTCAGAAGGGAAAGACAGCTGTTCTGAACGATACGTACATAATGATTTTGTTCATGATCCAGACCGGTCTGCATGAGAATGTCTGCCATGCCTAAAATACCATTCATGGGCGTGCGCAACTCATGACTCATGTGGGTAAGAAAAGCACTTTTGGCTTCACTGGCCGCCTCTGCCTTTTCTTTGGCCCGGGCCAGCTCAACCTGCATCTTCTTATGCAGATTCAGGGAAGCCTTCAGTTGTTTTTCCGTTACCTTTCGTTCCATGGCCCTGCCCGCAAAGGCCGCCGCCTGCATCATGATATCCAGAATCTGGGGGTCTTTTTCATCCGGCAAAACAGAAAAGAAAAAAGCGGTGGCCATTATATGAGGTCTGTCGGAAACCGGCAGAATGCACACCCGCCGAACAGATGCATGGGAACCCCAGCGAAAAAACATCTCCGCTCCATCAGGTGCACCGGCTGGGGCAAAGGACAAGGCTTTGTCTGCAAAAGAAAATTGTTCCAGATTACTTTGCAAGCAAAGAGCCTGAATCCAGCTCTCCCAGGCATTGTCCGGTGTATGTTTATAATAGCGGACCTCTCGTCTGCCATCGCCGTCCTCCTGCTGAATCCGGAAAAACCCCGCCTCCCATCCGGCATAATCACAACTCCTCTCCAGAAAAACCCGCGAAATGCCTTCAAGGTCATCGGCCTCCTGCGTAGCAATGGCAATTTCTCTCATAAGCTGAGTCAGTTCCGCTCTGGCACGAAAACGTACAGCCCGTTTTTCCATCTCCTTCTGCCTGGCAAGCTGCCTTTGAAGAATGAGGATCATAATTCCAAGGGACATGGCAGCAACAACAAAAAGTAGCAGTACAAGGCGCATCTCCCTGTGCCAGTTATCAAGGACCTTTTCCTTATTCAGAACAACACCCATGTGAAAAGGAAAGTCCGGCAACTGGCAGGTGGCTACCAGAAACTGCCTGTTCTCAAAGGAACGCATGCCCCCCGCCGTAAGTGCATCCAGCAAAAATCCTCGAAAATATGCAACATCCATTAAATCAAGCGCAGTCCTCCCATCATTCATACTCCCCAATGCCGGCCAGCCGGTCAGAATACGGCCATCGGAATTATACAGAACAATGGCATCCAGCCCTCCGGGTTCATATTCCCGGTAGCGCTCCCGAAAATAATCAAAATCCACCAGGCCCACCACAACACCCTGAAAATCTCCGAGGGAATTTTCCATTCTGCGGCTGAACCGGATATCAAGCCCTCCCGTCTCTTCCCTTTCCGCAACGCTGATATCAAAATCCATCATGGCATCCCTGTGGGTACGGAGAAAATAGTCCGTATCTGTACCATCATCTGCAGTGAAATCTCCCACGGGATAACGGAAAACAATGCCTCCATCCACACCCAGGATAAAAACCTTATTCATCTGATGCAGAAAAAGAATGTGCCTGCGGATCAGGTGTTCGGTTTCGGAATTCTGGGGGCCGGGCATCTCTTCAAGGGAGGTGAGGATAGACAAAAGGGAAATATCAATGGCACGAAAAAGGCCGGAGGCATGTTCTGCAAGGATACGTGCCTGAGTACGGGACTGAAGGGCTGCCACCTCAAGAAGAGTTGTCCGGCTTTCCAGTCTTGAAAAAAGCACAAACAACAGAAAACAGAGCAACAGCAGCAACATGGTTACGGCAAAGAGAAAGGAAGGCCTGGTAAGAAAGCGATACACTGAAAAGGGATAAGGCTTCATAGGGCTCCTCTTCATGCGGCAGTTCAGGCGAGAAAATTTATCCCTACGGGAAAAGGCCATCAGGGCGGACTTTCTGTAAGAAAAGACTCCCCATCCTGCCCCTCAAGCAGCCTGAGGGTGTCCGCATACAACTCAGGGTCCACATCCAATAGCGTAACCATAGCCTCCTGCCCCAGCATCAGCAGCTGCCTGTACCGTATCAAAAGAGCTTCTGAAGGACGGTGAATCCGCATGCCATGCTCCATAAGGAGTTTACGCGCCTCTTCCTGAGCAATGCCAGCTTCTTTCCGGGACATCTCCACATGACTCTCCCAGGTATCTTTCACCAGACGGCGCAGATCATCAGGAAGTCTTCTCCAGAAATTACGGCGGATTACTGGAATATACTGCGGAAAATACTGTCTGTCTTCAAAGGCATACAGCAAACCGAACTCCCAGAGCCTTGCACTTCTCATGGTTTCATGGGTGGTCAGAACCCCCTCGATATCTCCCTGCTGCAAACGGGCGGGCAGATCGGGCCACGGAACCACCAGCGGCCTTGCACCCATGGCCTCCAGCCGGATGGAGTTGGCAAGGCCTCCGGCAACACGTATTGTCAGACCGTCCATATCTTCCCTTGAAGTCACGGGACGGACCGCGTATATATGGGCGTGGCCGAGATCCAGCCACCTTCCCGGTACAACCACGGACAAACGTTCTTCAATCTTTCCGGTAACCCTTCTGCCCGTTTCGCCATCCACAATGGCATGCATGGCCTCCGCACTTCTCCCATAAAAAGACGGCAGCAGAAAGATCCCCACAGAAGGCTCATACCGATCAAAATGCCAGGTGCCGGGAACGGCCATTTCTACCCTGTCCGCCGCAAGGGCACCCAGAACCTGGCTGTCCCGATACAGCCGGGCACTGTCGTACAATTCCACCCGAAGACGACCGCGGGTACGGTCTGCAAGATCTTCTGCAAAACGACGAACCGCCCGTGTCTGGGTATGGGTAGCCGTATTTTCAATGGAAATCCGCATCACAGGAAGAAGCTTTGGGACATCAGCCCATCCTGCTCCCACCGGAAATAACCCCAGAAAACAAGCCAGCAGCAGGAACCGGCCAGCCCCTGTACACCGGCCGGACACCACCAGTGACAGCCCCATGATCGGCATCTGTTCCCCCCTTTTTTTGACAATACGGAAAGATCTGCCTAGTATACAAACCGGATCATTGCAGAGGCATGCTCCCACAAAAGGTTGAAAGCCCCCCCAAAAAAAAAACCCCTCACTGGAAACACTGCTTACCTGCGGAGTCGCAGAGTCACCCTTGCCCAGCTGACCGCACGTTCATACCGGGCTGTTGTCACTTTTCAACCCCATCTAAGGAAACGGATCCCATGCATCCTGAGATTATGCCCGCATTCAATCAAATCCGCAATGCCGTTCTGGGAAAAGAGAATGCCATTAAACGCTGCCTTACCTGCCTTCTGGCTGGCGGCCACCTCCTCATCGAAGACCTTCCGGGCATCGGAAAGACTACTCTGGCCAAGGCTACAGCCAGAACGCTGGGACTCTCTTTCCGGAGAATCCAGTGTACCAGTGACATGCTGCCCGGAGATATACTGGGTGTTTCAATTTTTGATGCCAAAGAACGCCTGTTCCGGTTTCATCCCGGCCCCGTATTCACTCAAATTCTTCTGAGCGATGAAATCAACCGCGCCGGCCCCAAAACCCAGAGCGCTCTTCTGGAGGCCATGGAAGAAAATCAGGTAAGCGTGGAAGGGGAAACCCACCCCCTTCCCCATCCATTTTTTCTCATGGCCACCCAGAATCCATGGGAGCAGGCCGGAGCCCATCCTTTGCCCGAATCCCAGCTGGATCGTTTCCTCATGCGTATTTCCATGGGATATCCGGACAGGGACGCGGAAAAACGTATTCTCATGGGCGAGTCCAGACAGTCCCTTCCAGGCCTGATACCCCTGCTGTCTGCGGAAAAAATTATCACGTTTCAGAAAAAAGTGCGGCAAATACGTATTTCCGGTGCCATGCTGGACTATATTCAGGATATTCTGGAGCATACCCGCAGCCACCCCCTTTTTCTTGCTGGGCTTTCCCCCAGGGCAGGCATGGCGCTGGTGCAGACAAGCCGGGCATGGGCCTTTCTCCACGACAGGGACTTCTGCCTTCCGGAAGATCTGCAGGCTGTTTTTCCATGGGTAGCCAGTCACAGGCTGCAAAAGGCCCGTGACTTTTCCGGATATACTCCGGAAGAAATGAAACAGATGCTCAAAGAAATACCTCTGCCATGAACAGAAAACCATCTTCACCGAAAAAAAACATCATCCTGCGGCCCACCGGTGCCGGTCTTTTCATGGGCCTGATCCTTCTTGTCACCCTGGTGGCATCCCTTAACGAAAACAATAATCTGGGACTGCTTCTTACCTTCTTTCTGTTCAGTATGGCCCTGTTATCCATGGCGGTCACCTACCGAAACCTGAAAGGTGCCACCATCATAAGCATGGAGTGCGACCCTGTCTTTGCAGGAGAGACCCTGTGTATCCATGCGAATATATCCAGTCCGGAAAGACCCCGTACCGGGCTGATGCTGGGCAGGGGCAAGGACATATCTCCTCCCCTTGGGGCAGGGCAAAACGACCGCATCCGCCTGAGCCTCTGCTTCCCAACGGGCCAGAGAGGAATTATGCAAATCAGCGGTTTTTCCCTGCGAACCCAAATCCCGTTTGGACTTTTTACGGCCTCCCTGCCCATCTCCATGAGTGTTCAGGCAATCGTCTATCCACAGCCCCTTGCCGCGCCCATGCCGGAACCAGCAACCGGACAATCCGGACAGCAAGGGGCCGCCACGGGCTTACGGCGAAACGGTAACGAAGATTTTACCGGACACAGGGCCTACACTCCGGGAGACCCGATCCGACGCATAGACTGGAAAATTTTTGCAAAAAACAGGGGACTTCACATCCGGGAGTTCAGTAACAGCGGCCATGCCATCATTCTGGATTATAATAACTTCCGGGATATGGACAAAGAAGAACGTCTTTCACGGCTCTGCCACGGAATCCTTCAGGCCGCAGCCTCCGGCAATCCCTTCGGCCTGCGCCTTCCGGACAGGGTGACAGCCCTTGCAGCCACCACGCAGCACCGGGATCACTGCCTCTGTCTTCTCAGTGGCTTTGAAAAAGAAGATCCCTTTCAAGAGTTCTTCTCCCTTATGCTGACGGCCATGGAAGAAGATGCGGGAACAAAATCTCTATGGCACAAGCTCTCCTGAGACAGGAAAGGTATGGCAAGGGATCCAGCCTGCGAACCTTTGTCTGCATCAACCCCTCATCACAATAAAAGGGAACCATGCCTCCAGCCCCCAGTTCGGCCTATCCCCTTCCGGAAGCAGATTCAGAAACCCCGGCCTCTGCATGGAAAAAACCAGAAACATTACCACTTCTCATCCTGGCTCTGGCCGTTGCCGCAGGCCCTCAGTTTCTTCATCAGCCCCTCTGGCTCTCCGCTGCCGTAGTACTGACCTGGGTGCTGTGCCTTGCCATGGCGAGGGGCAGGGTCGCCATGCCGGGTAAAAAAACACTGGCAGTCCTTACCTGGTCATGTTTCCTGATTATTCTTGGCGGGAGCAGCGGGTCTTTTGCTCAGGATGCCGGATCACGTCTGCTGCTCATCATGGCAGCCCTGAAAGTTCTGGAGGTAAAGACCCGGAGGGATGCCATGGCCCTTGTGTTCATTGCCCACCTCCTTGTACTGTCCAGTCTGCTCTATTCCGAATCCCTTGCCATGGCCCTTTATCTGGCTGCCGCCCTTATTCTGAACCACGGTGTTCTCGGCCTTCTTCATGACCCGGAAGCCGGGATCGGACAAAAAATCCGGAATGCATCCCTTCTTTTCATTCTGGCGGCTCCACTTGCCTTCACCCTGTTTATCATCTTTCCCAGACTGGCAAGTCCCCTGTGGGGAATACAGCAGCCATCCTCTGCCGCCGCAACAGGGTTTTCCGACCACCTCCAGCCCGGCCTTGTCACCAGTCTTGCAAGGGACCGGAGCCCGGCCTTCCGCGTTCATTTTGAAGGTGCGGTTCCTTCCTCTGAATCGCGCTATTTCAGGGGAATCATATTCCGGAATGCCACTGAAACCGCATGGCTCCCGGACAGAACACACCAGCCCGCCGCTCCTGCCGCAGCACTGTCTTCCCCATGGGTTCGCTATCACATCATACTGGAACCCCACCGCCAGCCATGGCTCTTTACTCTGGACTGGCCCATGGAAGGAACGCCGGACAGCCTTCTGACAGACACCGGACTGATGCATGGCAAAGAACCCGTCAGACAGCGTACGGGCTACACCCTCCGTGCTACCCGGACAAGTCACCATCTTGCCCCTCCTGAAGAAAGGGATCTCTATCTGCCTCCGGAAAGTAACCCACGGGCACAGGCACTGGGGAAAAGCATTCTGGCTACAGGCAGAACGGACCGTGAAAGATTGCAGGCTCTGACAGACTGGTTCATGGAAAAACCCTTTCACTACACCCTGAATCCCGGCATCCTTCCGGAAAAAAACGCCATGGATGTCTTTCTCTTTGAAACCAGAAAGGGATATTGTGAACACTATGCCATGGGCTTTGCCCTGCTGGCTCGGGCAGCGGGTATTCCCAGCCGTATTGTAGGGGGGTATCAGGGCGGGGAGGTGAATCCTGTGGGGTCCTATCTTCTGGTACGCCAGTCCCATGCCCATGCCTGGACAGAGGTATTCCTTGAAAAAGAAGGATGGCAGCGCTTTGACCCCACGGCCTTCATTGCACCGGACCGCCTGGAAGAAGGCGGCATGGAGGCCTCCCTTTCCGAAGAGGACAGGCGCGAGCTGGCACAGGCCAGAGACCGGGGCAGAATGGGAATACAGCTGCGCCCCTTTCTCCTTGTCTGGGACAGTGCCACCTGGTTCTGGCACAGACAGGTACTATCCTATACCCATGCCCGCCAGCAGCTCTTTTTTTCTGAAGCGGTCTCCTGGCTGGGAGACAGAAAACAGCCATTTTTCACCATTCTGGCACTCTGTCTGCTCTTCCTTTTTCTACGGTGTCTGACAAAGATGTTTCTCATGGGCTGGAACAAAGAGAAAAAAGAAAAGCTGCCCGTGGCCTGGCAGCTTTTCTGTCGCAGAATGGCAGATGCCGGACTGCCGAGGCATCCAGCGGAAGGGCCGGCGGATTACGGAGCAAGAATTTGTAGCCAGAGGCCGGATCTTTGCGCTGATACAGCCCCCCTGATAGAAACCTATATACGGCTCCGCTATGGCACTGAGCACCCGGACAGGGTGGATGTGGAACTTTTTCTCCAACAAATCAAAAAACGAAAAATCCCCTCTACAAGAACAGCTGAACGGAATCCCTTTCCCGGAAGACCGAAAACCGGCCCATGAAACAGGCCTGCGCCGGTACGGAATCCTTACGGCTGAACATCCGCCTTCGGTGGTATTTCTGCTCTTATGCAGATGAGCCCGCAACGGTTTCCAGATGCTGCATACGCCAATACAAACCCTTCTGACTCAGCAGTTCATCATGGGTTCCACTTTCCACAATGCGACCCCTGCGCAGCACAAGAATCCGGTCCGCGTGACGGGCCGTGGAAAGGCGGTGGGCAATGAGAAAGGTGGTTCGCCCCTTCATGAGCCGGGAAAGGGCCTCCTGTACCACCCCTTCTGACAAAGAATCCACATAACTGGTAGCCTCATCCAGAATGAGAATTTCAGGATCCCTCGCAAAAGCCCTTGCAATGGAAACCAGCTGGCGCTCACCGCTGGAAAGGGGTTTACCGTCTTCTTCCAGAAGGGTATCCAGCCCCATGGGCAGTCGGGAAAGGAGCAGGCCACATCCGGCATCCCGCAGAATTCCTTCCAGCTTTGCATCATGAAGGCCCTTTTCTTCCGACTGTATATTATCCCGCAGGGTACCGGCAAAGAGAAAGGGATCCTGCATCACCATGGCAATACGGCTCCGCCAGCTTTCCAGACAAAGTTCCCGGAGATCCACTCCGTTCACAAGAACCAACCCCTGAGCAGGGTCCCAAAAGCGTACCAGAAGGCTCACAAGGGAAGTTTTTCCCGCTCCGGTGGGGCCAACAATGGCAAGGGTCTCTCCCTTTCTGACCTCAAAATCCAAATCCTTCAGAATGGGCGTATCCGTTTCATAACCAAAGGAAAGGCGGGAAAAAGCAAGTTTCTCCACCGGTCCCGGATCCCTGCCTCCTTTTTTTCCTTCGGCCCCTTCCGGCTCATCAAGAATCTGAAAAAGACGCTCCGCACTGGAAAAGGCATTCTGCAGGGTGTTGTACTTTTCCGCAATATCTCTTACCGGTCTGAAAAACATACGGAGGTAGGAAATAAAAGCCACAAGTATCCCGAGGGAAATGCCGTCTGCCACCACACGAAGCCCACCATAATAAAGGATCAGAGCAAGCCCCACAGTACTCAGAATTTCCATGGCTGGCATGAACACGGCAAAAATTTTCACCTGCCTCATTCCGGCTTCGTAATGGCTGTAGCTCACCTTTTCAAAGACCCGCCCTGTTTCCTTCTGCCAGCCAAAAAGACGGATGACCGTCATGCCGCCGATGGTTTCGGAAAAACGGGAGTTGATTTCTGCTATGCGGACCCGCAGCTCCCGAAAAGCCTTTCGGGAGCTTTTAGCAAAAAAAACGGCAATCACCACAACCAGCGGCAGAATACTTACGGTCACCATTGCCAGGCGCACATCCAGCAGAAAAAGCATGATCACAATGCCGATGACCAGAAAAAAATCCTTGAACACAAAGGTGACAACGGAGGTGAACATTTCACTTACATTCTCCACATCTCCGGTCACCCTTGTAACCATACGCCCCAGGGGTGTTCCATGAAAATAGGAAAGGGGCAGTCTGCGCATGTGGGCAAAAATGGCCAGGCGGATATCATAAATGATCCGCTGGCCTCCGAGTTCCAGAAGAAGGGTATGGATAAAGGTGATACTGGCGTGTGCAAGGGCTATGGCCAGCAGCATAAAGGCAATAACCACCACACCCTTCCCGTCCGCTTCCCTGAGGGCCATACGGGTTTTCCCATCGGCCAGATCCAGGCTGTCCCGAAAAACAAACACCCCTTCTTTTTCCCCGTCCCTTGCCTCGGGAAAATTCTGCAGAAAGACCGCCACAAGGGGATTCTGCGGGTCCACCTCCACACTGTCTGCTCCAATGGATGAAACGGGAACAATGTAGCGATCCACCGCCTGTTTGGTCAGCCATGGAATGGCCAGATCCAGAGCCGTCAGTGCAAATACCAGCATGACAGCCAGCCCGAACACCAGCATGTGTGGACGCATGAAGGGAAAGAGACGGCGCACAAGGCCCATATCATCCATTCTCTTCAAGGCTTTTTCCTCAAAGGCCCTCATTCTCCGTCCTCCGAAAGCTCTGCTTCCATGGCCTGAATGCGCCAGGTTCTGGCGTAATAATCATCTTCTTTCATAAGCTCTTCATGGCTGCCTGCGGCGCGGATACGACCTTCTTCCATCACCACAATCATATCGGAGTGAGAAACGGCAGCAAAACGATGGGAAGCCAGAATCCGGGTCCTTCCTTCAAGGCTATCCAGCATTCGTATCATCCGACCTGCGGTCACCGTATCCACCTGGCTCACGGGATCATCGAGAAGCAGCACCTGCGCCGGAAGCAAAAGGGTACGGGCCAGAGCCACCCGCTGCTTCTGCCCTCCGGAAAGGGTTACCCCGCGCTCGCCCACCAGCGTATCCAGCCCCATGGGGAGGGATGCCAGCGTCTCCCTGAGCTGTGCCGCATCACAGGCTGCTTCCAGAACATGCTCATCCACAGGCATCAGACCTGAAATATTAGCCCTCAGTGTTCCGGAAAAAATCCATGGCTCCTGCGGCAGAAAATGAACGGCTTTGCGAAACTCATCAAAAGAGTAGTCCCTGACAGGGGTTCCGTCCAGAAGGATAGTTCCGGAATCCGGATCATACAGTCTGGCCAGAAGCTGCAGCAGGGTGCTTTTACCACTTCCCGGCGGACCCGTAATGCCTACCCGGGTTCCAGCCGGAATCTCCAGAGAAATATCCGCCAGCACAGGCACAAGACCGGATTCGAATGAAAAGCAGATATCTCGCAGGGAAAGACTGCCTTGAACCGGCCCGTGCTTCTGAGCACCATCGGGCTCCCGGACACTGGCCTCGCTTTCCATAACAAGGGCCAGTCGTTCCAGAGATGCCTTGCCCCGCTGGATGAGATTGGTTATCCAGCCAAGGGCCATCATGGGCCAGGTCAGCATACCCAGATAGGAGAGAAAAGCCACAAAGTCCCCTGTGCTGATCCGCCCATGAATCACCATCCATCCACCCGCTCCCACGACGATGGCCAGAGCCATATTGGTGAACAGCACCATTAATGGCATCATCAGGCCCGTAGTGCGGGCCAGTGCCATACGGCGGGACAGGTAATCCGCAGAATGGGCGGCAAGACGACGATCCATGAGCGAACCCATACCGAAAACCTTGACCACCCGGATACCGGAAAAGCCCTCCCGCACCATTTCAGTCATATCTCCCAGACCTTCCTGCACAGCGGTGTAGTTTGTGTGCATGCGCTTTCCCATCATCCGGGTGGTGAAAACGATAAAGGGCATGGGGATCAGGGCCAGCAGGGTAAGAGGACCACTGATCCAGAGCATGAAACCAACGGCAGCACCACCAAGGAGAAGGGCATCCGTTATGGCCACTATGCCCATGCCCGTGGCCATGCGCACATTCATGATGTCACTGGTGGCCCGGGACATGAGATCACCCGTACGGTTCCTGTCATAAAAAGAAGCATCCAGAGTCAGAAGATGGGTATAAAGCCTGTCCCTGAGACCCCGCTCGATCTTTCGGGAAGTACCGATGAGACAGTGCCGCCAGCCGTAACGAAAAAAACCGATCACTATGGCAAGACCGGCCACAATAAGACCATAGGTCAGAAGATCTCCGTGGGTGGCAGTTCTGTCCGAAAGACCGTCCACCACATGCTTGACCACCCTCGGAATCCAGAGCTGCAGACCGTCCACCAGAAGAAGACAGATAAAACCTGTCAGCAGCAGATAACGGTTTGCCACCAGATGGGGGTGCAGAAGACGATAGGGTTTCATACATTATCTCCGTTCCGTTATCCGGACGTTCCGTCCGGGCGTACGGGCACCATGCACCCGCCGGTCTTTTCGGTCAAGCCGAACTTTTTATAGGCACCCTTCTTGTATCCGGCCACAGGATGCCCTATATTTTATGACAATCCAAAGGGAAAAGTCCTTATTCCTTTTACAATCGCAACCTATATATCCGGATATTCCATGGCCCCCAGAGTCCGTCCCACACCGCAGCGTATCTTTGCCTCCCTCGAATCCGGGAATACTTCCGCCACGGACCTTCTTCGCCAGATTACGGACTGGCTGCGTCCTGAACCCGGAGAAAACATGGATACCGTATGCCGACGCATCGATCTGCTGGACAAGGCACAGGAAGAGAACCCCGATGCCAGCGAAAAAATAGCCACCATTCTTCAAGAATGGCTGGGACGCGCCAACTATTTTCTTGCCTTTGCCGTACTCGGACTTTTTTCCCGTCAAGGATTCATGCGGGAGCTGGGCAAACGCATCTATGAGCACATCAACCCCCTGCCTCTCAACGGTGACAGCCTTTCCGATGCCCTTTCCCTCATCTTCCATCATCCGGAAGATCCCCAGTGGGTTCAGGACCTTCCGGATGAAAGCTGGATGCATCTTTTCCGCATTTTATGGAATGCGGAAAGCGGAGATGCTCCCAGGCTTCTTGAAAAATCCATCAGTGAACTCCTCTATGCCATGGAAATGCTGTCCATATGGGTGGCTGGCGAAGAGCTGGAACCGGATCTGGTACGGCTGGAGCCAAGAATTGTATCCAGAGACTCTGCCTTTGTGGCTCTGCAGCGGGAGATTGCCCGCTACTGCCGGCATTATGAGGCATGGATACATGGTGAGATCAGAGAACTGGAAGACGATGCCCATGCACGGGTACTTCTGGATCAGTGCATGCAGGCGGTCACTGCTTTCCGAAAAAAATCCGTTACCAAAGGAACCAGCATTCCCCTTTCCTATCTGCTGGAACGGCTGGACCAAACCCTGAAACGCATTCAGGACATCCTTGATATTCTCACACCAATGAGACAAAAAGTTACCGAAAAAACAGCCATCCGTCTTTTTAAGGAACTGGTGACCGCCAGCCGTCAGCGCCGAAGTGTACGCGCCCTTTTTCAACGGAACATCCGGCTTCTTTCCCGCAGCATTACGGAGAATGCCAGTGATCACGGCGAACACTACATTACCCGCAGCCGCAAAGATTATTTCGCCATGCTCCGTTCCGGTGCTGGAGGAGGAATCATCATCGCCCTCATGGCCCTCATCAAAATCCGTATTATGGGCCTGGCCCTTGCCCCTCTGCCAGAAACCATCCTTGTCAGCCTGAACTACGGGTTTGGCTTCATGCTCATCCATATTCTCCATTTTACGGTGGCCACCAAACAGCCAGCCATGACCGCTGCCCGGCTGGCCGAAGCCATTCAGCAGGGCGAACACGGCGGTGCCAACCCCAAAAAGATTGCTGCCCTCCTTGTTCAGGTTGCCCGCTCCCAGTTCATTGCCATAGTGGGCAATGTGAGCGTTGCCCTTTCCCTGGCCTTTGCCATCGGATGGGTGTATGCCCTGCTTCGGGGCTTCCCCCTGCTCAGCCATGAAGCCTGTGAATATCAGATTTACGAACTTAAACCCTTTGCCAGCCTTGCCCTTCTCCATGCCTGCATTGCCGGTCTCTGGCTTTTTGTGGCCGGTCTTACGGCCGGTTTTTTTGATAACCGGGCAGCCTATATCGGCCTCAGAGACCGTTTAAAAAACCACCCCCTCCTCCGCCCCCTGCTGCCGGAAAAACAAAGAGCCGCCCTTGCCGACTATATCCATGAAAATTACGGAGCTCTTGTGGGAAACTTTTTTTTCGGCGTGCTGCTGGGGAGCACAGCCTACATAGGCATGCTTCTGGGACTCCCCCTGGGAATCCGGCACGTAGCCTTTGCATCGGGGAATCTCGGATATGCCATGGCCTTTGATTTCCCGGGTTTTTTCACTTTTCTGCTTTATTTCCTGTTTGTCAGCCTGATTTCCTTCTGTAATCTCTGGGTCAGCTTCAGCCTGGCCCTTTCCGTCGCACTCAGGTCAAGGAACACCCGTATACAAAGCTTTTCAAAGGTGATGTTTTTTTTCAAAGAACAGGTCAAGGCCGCCCCCCTTTCCCTTTTTTTCCCCCCTGCGGATACGGCAGCCGAAAAAAAAGATCAATCCTCCAGCAGCCATGGGCATCAAGATGATTCTGGTTAACTTTTATCACAAAAACAGTAAAACCCCACTTGTTTTTTCCCCATGGATGCCTTATGGTTAAATCAGGCTTTTTTACAAACCGTAAAAAAGCAGGATGCCCTTAGAACAATACAGAAAGGAGCAACCATGGAAAAAAGCACAAGACTGGCAGAACGCAGACATCACAAAGCCAGGGTAAGAAAAAAAAGAATGGATCTTGTAGCCCACTGGAAGGCACACAATCCAAGAGCACATGGTGTGGCAGTGGAAACCCCCACAGCGGTGGCACCATATAAGGAAAAAATGCCCAGTCTTCAGGTTCTCCGCTACAAAAACTGGCGCAAGGTAGCCAAGGAGGCCTGGGATATCAGTTTTGTACAGGGAAACCGACAAGTGATCTTCCACTGATATACATATGATACGTTGAGAACGGCTGGCAGAAAGTTATTTCTCCGGCCTTTCATCTTCCCTAAAAATTAAAAAGGAATCCCATTGCCGGGATTCCTTTTTAATTTTTAGGGTGTCTGGCAACCCGCCGGTGCTGTACTTCCGGCTGACAACTGGCAATGATTATCCAAAATCTGTCCTGACGGTCACAATCAGCTTCACTGGCTGACCCCCACCCTGCCCTGCAGCCTCGTTGTAAAAGGAATACGTTTCAAAGCTGGCAGACTGCTTGCCAGTTCACTCTCAAAAGACAGATGGTAATGCAGATCCACCCCATGCAGCAGTGTTTCATAAAGCGCAAAGCTTGACCGGCTGAAAGCAAAGCTCATAGGAAGCACAATTTCCTTTTCTTCTCCAGCTTCCCAAACAACCTTTTTGTTTACCTGACCATCGGCTGCGGACTTCCCGTTCAGGACGATCCCATAGGTGACATATTCCAGAGAAAGGGCAAAATCGTTGGCATTGTGCAGAAGAATACGCAGGCTCAGCTCCGCCCCTCCCATACTCAGCTCTTCCAGGGTCAGTCCTGCCACCCGGATTCCGGGCAACTGCGGCACAGGGATGCTCGACGCAGCGTTCAAAGGCAACCGCACCTTCCCCACCACAGGAACCTCAAAACCCATTCCGCCTGTAAAGGCAAGGTCAAGGGTCTTCATCTCCCGTCCGTGGACCAGCAATCCTGCGATCTCTCGAAACTCGACAACAAGCGGAAGGGTCAGTTTTCGGCTCTGACCCGCTGGCAGGCGGCCGGACTCTTCCATGCTCCCGGACAGAACCTTTACCTGCTGCAGTTCCAGAGCATAATCCAGCTCTCCCAGATGGATGTCATAGGGATTGGGATTAAACACCTCCACATCCACCAGCATACGGGCTTGCTCCATGGAAAGTTCAGACAAACGGATATCACTGACCCTGGCCTGGGGCTGCTGCCAGGCACCGGAGCCTTCCAGAAGGACGCAGCCACCGGAAGTCATCATGCAGAAATATACAAAAACGAAACAGATACCCATTTTATTTTTCAGCATATTCTTTTTATATCCCCCTGAATCGACTCTTCCCATACTACAGGATCTGTTGGTACCCATCTACAGAAACCCTTCCGGAAAAGATCCGCCGGGATGCCTGCCTGGTCTTTTTGGCCGCCGAACCATGCGCACCAGACCCGCAAACAGCATCTCCGGAAAAAGCGCCGTCAGAATGCCGGACATAAGGCCCGCAATGATGGCTGTGCCATTGAGCTTCAGCGAATAATCATAATGCTCCCACACAAAATCACGAACGTCTTTCACAGGACTTACGAAAACATGGAAAAAAGCGCGGAACCACCCTTTTTGAAACGCAGCCAGAGCTTCCTGCAACTCAAGATTCCGTTCATGAATATGGTGGATACTCTCTCCGCCATCACCAAAAACCGGATCTCCGCTTTCACGGTAATGATGAACCAGAGCCTTTATATCACCACTGAAATATCTGTCCGCATCCTGCTGAAAGCCTGCAAGACTTCGGGTGGATTCCAGAAGACGGGCTTCCAGGCTTTTCCCGTAGGCATCCATGAAGGAAGGAATCTGAATCCCCGCCATCACACCGCATAGAAAAAGCACCATGCGGACATAATCCATGACTCTGGCCATCACAAACCTCCACCGGATCCACTTCATGAATCATGCCGCACCGGAATAAAACCATCCCATACGAACAAAGCTTTGCCACCGATAGAGCAGGCTACCCGCAGAGCAGAAAACCCCGGCAGAGCCGAGGTTTTCTTCCGGTTGAACAGACCTCTGGGGACTATCCGCACGGCACATCTTTCCATCAGCCCAGGTTCTGCAGGGCGAATTCCCAATTAACAAGCTTATCCAGCACTGCCTGTACATAATCCGGCCTGCGGTTCTGGTAGTCAAGATAATAGGCATGTTCCCAGACATCAAGGGTCAGGACGGGTTGCAAACCGCTGGTCACAGGGGTCTCCGCATTACCCGTTTTCACTACCTTCAGCATCCCGCCATCCAGCACAAGCCAGGCCCATCCACTGCCAAACTGGGTAAGGGCAGCATCGGTCAGAGCCTTCTTGCATTCGTCCACACCGCCAAAAGCAGCTTCCATTTTCTCTTTCAGCACTACAGGCGGTTCACCGCCGCCCCCCGGTCTCAGACTGTTCCAATAAAAGGTATGATTCCATACCTGGGCAGCATTATTAAAAATGCCCGCCTTGTCTGCCTTGCCGGACACGGACCGTATGATTTCCTCCAGCGGCATGTCCGCATACTCCGTACCCGCAATGAGTCTGTTCAAATTATCCACATAGGCTTTATGATGTTTTCCGTAATGAAAGCTGATGGTGCTGGCCGTTATGACCGGATCCAAAGCGTTGTCAGCATAGGGTAGTGCGGGTAAGATGTGGGCAGATGTCTGCTGATTCATACGGGCCTCCTTTTGAATTGAATGACTTGAAAAACCAGGATCCATGAAACACTGATTACTAAGAAGAGTACGCTTTCTGCAACAGGACCGCAAGCCATCTTTCACCAATGGTTTCATAAAGAAAAATACGGATCGGAACTTTTTATACCACAAACACACAGCCCCTATCCTCCCTGTACAGGCATCCAAAAACATGGTAACCATATCAACTAATCGGTAAAACAACCTACAAAGAGACACAATGCATAGCCATTATTCTCCACAGGAAAGGAGCTCTCATGGGTGATACAACAGGCCTCATCATGGGCATAAGCCTTGCCATTCTGATTGCCCTTGTTCTTGGATGGCGTTCCCAAAAAAAAATGGCCCAAACCTGGCAGGGCAGGGTAACCAGAATCACAACCATTTCCGGAATACCTGCCGATGATGAGAACGGAAACTATACGGAAGATCAGATTATGGTCCAATACCTTACGGATGAAGGCAAAAAAGGAAAATTCCGTCTGGAAAAAAAATATTTCCTGCAGAACTATCCGGATCTCCAGATCAATGACCGGCTGGTGAAGGAAGCCGGCAAGGAACTCCCTAAGAAAGCCTGAATCCGGACGCGTTCACTTCAGGTGATACCTATCCACTTCCTCCATGCGAACACACTCCGTTTAACGAGGTTGCAAAGATCATTGATCCCTTGCCAACACCACGGCCAAACCCTCCGGCGCACAAAACGGCCACGGCTCATCCGCACAGCTCCGTTTACAACTGAATGTTCAGGTGAACGCAGAAAACAACTCTGACCCATCCAGCCGCTCCCGGCCCGTGCACACTCCCCGAAATCAAAAACAGGCCATTTCTCCATTCTGGCTTAGCTCACCTGAAGCAAGGCTTTACAGAATGGCAGGAAAACAGACATCCCTTTCTCCGCTCCTTTCCGCGAACAGATCCTATCCGCAATAAAATCACCCATCCGGGTATGGCACTGCCTGTGCATTGGAAAGGCACGTCAGACATGAATGATACTCAAACCGAATTACGTGCAGCGAAAAGGACCTCTGGATGAAACATACATATCTGATCGCCCTTGATGGATCCGGTCCTTCTATGGCAGCTACCCGTTATGCCGCTGCCATGCTGCCGGCGGACCGCTCTGAAATCGTTCTCTTTCTTGTGGAATCGGATATACCGGACTCCCTCTGGGATATTTATTCCGAACCGGAAAGGCTGGGCAGCGAGGACGCCCTTATGGAATGGAACAGGCGGCAGAAACAATGCTTTGCCACCATACTGGAGGCAGCACGTCAGACTTTTGTGGATGCTGGTTTTGCAAGGAAGCACATATCCATCAAAATGCAGAAACGAAAAGAGGGAATTGCCCGTGATATTCTTTCGGAAAGCACGGATGGATATGCCGCCGTTTTTGCTGGCCGCAAAGGTGTCACCAATCTTCCCCGTCTTCCCATAGGCAACATAAGCCGCAGGCTGGTTGCGCGTATCCAGCAGATTCCCCTTGTGCTGGTGTCAGAAAGCCTTGAAACCCGGCATATACTCATCGGCTTTGACAATTCACGGGACTCCCGCCGCTGCCTGCGTCTTGCAGCCAGTCTTTTCGCCGATTCAGACAGATACATCCATATCCGCCACATTGCCCGCACCCAGCTTCCCTTTCCCTGCCCTTCCCATGAAGTGGCAGCAGGCATCCTGCGGGAAGCACAGTCAAAAGACCGGTATGGAAAAATGGAGTCGGCCCTGCAAAAAGCGGCTCAGATACTGCAAGACAACCACTTCCGCAAAGACAGCATCGACTGTCTCATTGCGGAAGGGTACATGAACCGTTCCCTTGGCCTTCTCGACATAGCGGAAAAAAATGCCTGGGGTACCATCATGGTCGGCCGAAGGGGGCTTTCAAGGATGCAGGATTTTCTGGTCGGCAGGGTAGGAGAAAAGCTTGTGGAATTGTCAAGGGACCAGACCATATGGATTGTGCCTGAAAATTCCACGGTCTGGCCCTGACAGAGGGGCATCCATGCCAGGCTGGCAGCCGTCTTCCCCCACCGATAAAAAAAGAACCGGGCACAACCATCAGAGCGCCCCCTGAAGTTGCAGCTGCCCTATAACCCGACTGGTACCAATCACAATCAGCCTGTCTCCTCCCAGCAGCTTTTCCGCAGGCTGAACAGCCGTAATCTTCTCCCTGTCGCGACGGATTCCCACAAGGGTAACACCATAACTTTGCCGGAAACGGACCTCTCCGATGGACTGCCCCGCAAGAACAGAATCTCCTGCCACCAAGAGTTCTGCAATTTCAAAACGGTCGGCAAGCTCCGAGCCTTTCCGAACATCCAGCTGGTTGAGAACCCTTCCTGCTTCCTTCAAGCCAGCAGGCGGTCCAACAATGAGCAGCCGGTCTCCCGGAAAAATTCTGAACTCAGGTCCGGGATCATAATGGATGCCCCCCCCCCTGCTCACAGCGATAATGGAAACTCCGGTGAGAGACCGCAAGGGAATATCCCTGATCAGCTGCCCCGCTGCCGTAGCATCGGACTGCACCCGTACCTCCAGAAAGGAAACAGGCCAGTCAATATTTTCAGGGAGAAAATCCATAGCGTAGGTCAGGGCATCTGCTGCCTGCTCCGTGGCATCCTTGAAGGGCCGGAAAACAAGATGAGCACCAGCTTTTTCAAATTCTCCGGCCTCTCTCTCGGACAGTGCTGTCATGGCCAGCTTTCCCGTATAACCGGATTCTTTGAGGTTATGGGCCAGAGCCAGATTCATTTCTCTGGAACGGACCGTACTGAGCACCCATCGGGTTCTGTTCAGAGGAAGATGCTCATGCATATCCGGATCTGCGATGTCTCCGTACAGCACGGGAACTCCGCGCTCCCGCCAGCGATCCAGTACGACCGGATCGAAATCCACACATAAAACAGACTTTTCCCTGCGCAGCAGGTAATCCGCCAGACCGCTGCCATAATTCCCCAGCCCCACAAGAATAACATCCACATCACCGCTGTCCTCCGATGTGTCAATGGCCATCTCTCTGTATGGAATGGAGCGCTCAAAAATTTTTAGGGGTTCTGAGAAAAACTCATACAGTGAGGAGGAATATAAAATCATATACGTGGAAAGAAAAATGGTGACAACTCCTACCAGGGTAATCAGCCCCACGGTTTCACCGCTTATATGCCCGATACTTAAGCCAAGGGCCGCCACGATAAGGGAAAACTCACTGATCTGTGCCACCGTTAAGCCCGCCAGCAGAGATGTACGCCGACGGTACCCCATATAGCCCATGATAATGAGAACAATCAGGGGATTTCCGATGAGAACAAAAATGGAAAAAACAATGGCTGCGCCCAGCTGGGACCCAACCATATCCCACTCCAGACGCGCCCCCAGATCGATGAAAAAAAAGAGCAGAAGGAAGTCCCTCAGGCCCGTCAGTCTTGCACCTATGGACTCCCTGTAATCCGTTGGCGCAAGAGAGACACCGGCCAGAAATGCGCCCACTTCCTTGCTGAAGCCCAGCACTTCACTGGCAGCGCCCAGAAAAACCGCCCATGCAATGGCAAAAAGGGTCAGAAGCTCCAGAGAATGGGCCAGACGCCGGACCAGAATAGGCAGAACATATTTCATGGTAAGGGCAATACAGCCTAAAAAACCGAATCCTTTCGCAACAATGAAAAAAGTGGAAAGCCATGCTCCCTCTTCCGTGGTGAGGGAAGAACCAAAGGTCGTGAGAGCCACAAGGGCCAGTATGGCGGCAATGTCCTGAATAATCAGAAAACCGATGGCTATCTGCCCGTGAAGGGAGTCTATCTCTTTTTTATCGGAAAGGAGCTTGACAATAATGATGGTGCTGGAAAAAGTCAGGGCCACAGCCACATAGGCCGCACTAAGCCAGTTCATGTCCAGGGCCAGTGCGATGAAAAACCCAATGACGGAGGTGAAAATAATCTGTCCCAGGCCCGTTGCCAATGCCACCGGGCCTGTGGTGCGGATCAGTTGAAGATCCAGCTTGAGCCCGACAATAAACAGCAGCAAGGCAATACCTATCTCAGCCAGCAGCTCAATCTGCTCGTAACTGTGTATGATGCCAAAGCAGGATGGACCCGCAAGAATACCCGTTGCCAGAAACATGATAATCAGAGGCTGACGCAGCTTCTGACCGATAAGACCCGCAAGGGTTGCCAGACTGAGGATAGCTGCAATTTCCACAAAAGAACTGCCGCTGGTCATACCATACTCCCATATAAGTGTTGTTCCCATACGTCATATTGCATCTCTGTTTTCATCATACAAAAACCCCTGAAGAACACAGAGGTCTTGGTAAGGAAAATCCGCATATTTTCTCATTCACAGACACAGCCCTGCAAAACATGGAACTCAAAAAAACGTTTCATGGACTGCATTCTGTCAGATCCAGCCTCCAGTACACCACACCAGACAGAGGATTATGATAATAAGGGTCTGTCTGTTCAAAACCAAGGCCCGTATACAGCTCCATGGCAGCAGCCAGCCTGTCCAGGGTATCCAGCACCATCATCCGATAACCCGATGCACGGGCTTCACGAATCAATCGGACAGCCATATCCCTGCCCAGCCCCCGCCCCCGTGCATGGGGGCGGACATAGAGACGTTTCATCTCGCAAGCCTCTTCGCCGGCAGCGGGGCAGGATCGCAGGGCAGCGCAGCCACACACATGGCCCTGATCTCTGCCAAGGAGCAGAATTCCCTCGGGAGAGGCATAGGCACCGGGAAGGCCTGCCAGTTCTTTCTCAAAATCCTGAAAACAGAGATCCACCTTCAGGAATGACTGATACTCCCTGAAAAGCTCTTTCACCGTTTCTATTTCTTCCGGAGTTTGTACGGCTGCAATATCCATCTGCCCCATCATCTTTTTTCGGATTGACAACCAAATTTCCTGCTTTCATCCCACCGCAGAAAAAAGAGCCTCTCACCGCTTCCCATCCGGATACTGACAGAGCTCCATCAGAATTCCGTCCGGCCCCAGAAAATAGACAAGCTTCTTGCCGGTTTTCTCCCATGTCTGAACCGGACTGAGAAAAGAAACATGGTGAGCCTTCAGAGCCTTTACACACCCTTCCATATCCTCCACCTGAAAGGCCAGATGACGGAAACCGGGCTGGGTGGCCAGTGAAATATTCCGGGGAATCTCTTCCGGAGGAGTATACTGCAAAAGTTCCAGCCGCATGGCAGATCCTTCATGCTCCATGGCCACAAAACGACCCTTCCGCCCGGCAAGACCTGTCACCTTTTCCAGAAAAGTCGCATCCAGATCCGAGGTCATCACAGAACGGAAGCCCAGAATCTCAAAAAATGTCAGTGACCTTTCCAGATCCGTCACAACAATATTGAGGTGATCCATACATGAAATCATGGCTATGCCTTATTCCGGATTCGCTCCAGTCGTTCTGCCACCTCCGGCCAGTTCACCACATGCCAGAACGCATCAATATAATGTCCCCTTCCGCTCTGATACTGGAGATAATAGGCATGCTCCCACACGTCCAGCCCCAGAATGGGTGTCCCTCTTTTTTTCACCGTATCCATCAGGGGATTATCCTGATTCGGTGTTGAAGTGACAAAAAGGGATCCATTGGCATCCACACACAACCAGGCCCATCCGCTGCCAAAACGGGAAAGGGCAGCCCCATTGAAAGCCTGCTGCATTCTTTCAAAAGAACCGAAGTCCTGATCAATCCGTTCCGCAAGCCTGCCCTGAGGCACCCCCCCACCATCCGGAGACATACTCTTCCAGAAAAAAGCATGGTTGTAATGTCCACCCGCATTATTCCGTAAAGCATCGGGCAGCTTGCCTGCCTGAGCCAGAAGGGTTTCCAGGGAACGGTTAGCAAAGGCCGTTCCCTTCACGGCTTCTTTCATTCTGTCGAAATATGCCCTGTGATGCTGTTCATAGTGAATTTTCATGGTTTCCGCATCAATGTGGGGCTCCAGGGCATCCAAGGCATAGGGCAAGGCTTCAAACTTCAGGCCCGACACACCATCACTACCGCCGGAACAGGACACCATAAGCAGAAAAACCGCACAGATACAACCAGACCAGATACGCATCATTCCTCCTTTATCGCACCCCGGAACCCTGTCCCGGAAATGCTGTTTTGTTTACGGGCAAAGCCCTGAAATACTGCCTGATTATTCTGTCAGGTACCGCAGAAAGTACGGTGAACCACCTCCTCCGGTGCAGGAGCCAGGGCATATTCCTCCCAACCTTCCTTTTTTTCAAAGGGATTCGACACCACAGTCAGAAGGGAATGAAACAATGAAAAATCCCCTTCCTTTTCCGCTGCTTTCAGTGCCGCCTCCACCCTGTGATTTCGTGGAATATACAAGGGGTTCACACTCCGCATGGAAGCGGCCCTCTCCTTTCCCCCTTCCCTGTTCAGCCGATGCTGCCACCTTTGCACCCATTGCTGCACAGCCTCCCTGTCCCTGAAAAGACCCGGAAAAACACTGTCCTGCGGAGATTCCGCCAGATCGCACAGACTACGGAAACCGATGGTGAAATCCACAGAATTGGCATGCATCATTCCCAGAAGATCCTGTGCCAGTGCCATGTCTTCCGGCTGCCGTGTTCTGAATCCCAGTTTTTTCCCCATGCCGGAGAGCCAGCAATCCTGAAAATAATCCGGGAAACTGGCTAAAATGGCGTTGGCTGTCTTTATATCTGCTTCATTCATGAGCGGCAGCAGGCTTTCCGCAAAACGCACCAGGTTCCAGTGGGCCATACCCGGTTGCCTGCCATAGGCATAGCGCCCATGATGATCAATGGAGCTGAACACCCGTGCCGGGCTGTAGGCATCCATGAAAGCACATGGCCCAAAATCAATGGTTTCTCCGGAAATGGCACAATTATCCGTATTCATGACGCCATGAATAAAACCCACATGCATCCATGCGGCCACAAGACGGGCCTGTGCTTTCAGCACCTCCCGAAGGAGCCCCATATGGGGGGGCACCTGCTTATCCAAATGAGGGAAATGGCGTTCAAGGGTATAGTCCGTAAGTATCTGCAGGGCCGTGACCTTATCCCGTGCGGCCAAACCGGCAAAGGTCCCCACCCGGATATGACTGGCCGCCACCCTTGTCAGCACAGCGCCCGGCAGAACGCTTTCCCTGTGCACCGGCTCGCCCGTCAGCACGGCTGCAAGGGAACGGGTTGTGGGAATACCCATGGCATGAAGGGCTTCACTGATCATATATTCCCGCAGCACGGCTCCCAGCGGAGCCCGCCCATCCCCATTGCGTGAAAAAGGGGTTTTACCCGACCCTTTCAGCTGTATATCCCACCGCTTTCCCTTGTCATCTTTGACCTCGCCCAGCAGAATGGCCCTTCCGTCTCCCAGTTGTGGAACAAAATGACCGAACTGATGACCTGCATAGGCCATGGCCAAAGGACAGGATCCTTCGGGAAGGCTGTTGCCACAGAAAATCCCTGCCCACTCATCTTCGGCAAGGGACTCCGGGTGCAGACCCAGATCCGCCATCAGCCCTCTGTTCAGAAGGATAAGGCGGGGTGCTTTCACCGCAAGCGGTTTCTGCAGCATATACAAATCATCGGGAAGACGGGCATAACTGTTATCAAAAGAAAAAACAGGCATGGTAACCTTTCGGGCCGACAGAGCCCCCAAACATTTTCCGGCATCCGGTACAACAATCCTGCCTTTTTTCCTGCACTGGCATTCTCCAGTTTCAGATCCGGCCACAAAAGGAGCTTCCGTATAAAAAAAGACTATAGCAGGGGCTGTGGCCGGAAAAAAGTATAAACCCCAACAAAAAACGACACGCTTCCGGGCACCGGCCGCCATATACGGAGCTTCTTCTTGCTATGGCAAAAAAAGCATATTATTATCATCCATTATCATTTCTCTTTCTTCCCTGCTTCCACCTTATCTGCCCCATGCCATTATGTTTCATGCGGCTTCATCAGTTCCATGGGCCAGAAACCGCCTGACCGCCATCCGAAAGGACAGCCTGTATGCACACAGAAAACACGGCCATTCCGGAAAAAGATATGATCCGAACCTTTGAAAGTGTTGCCAGCCGCATGAATGGCTTTCTGTACCGCTGCATGAACGATCCGAACTATACCATGCTCTTTATCAGCGGCATGGTAAGAAAAACCACAGGATACAACCCGGCCGATCTGCTGCACAACAGGGTGGCCTCCTATGTGTCCCTTATCCACGCCGATGATCTCGCAAAGGTGGATCAGGCCATAGAGCAGGCTCTGGCAAAACATGAAAACTGGGATATGGATTATCGCATTCACTGTGCCGATGGCAGCATACGATGGGTCAATGAACACGGAGGACCCGTCTTCAGTGACAATGGTGACATGCTGTTTCTGGAAGGGGTGATCACCGATATCAGCCAACGCAAAGAAGAGGAAACCAAACGCCGTGAACAGATGGCTGCCATCGGCATGGCCAGCCAGCAGATCATTGCCCAGACCCAGAACATCCTTGAAGTTCTGGATACCCTGAAAATGCTCAGTCTCAATGCAAGAATCGAGGCTGCCAGAGCCGGTGATGCCGGTAAAGGCTTTGCCGTCATTGCCGATGAGGTAAAAAACCTTGCCGATGAAACCGGAAAATCGGCCAAAGCCATCACGGATCTTGTCCAGACACTGGATCAGCTGCTGAACAGTGGAAAAAAAGTGGCACGGCACAGGACAGGCAAAAAATAAAAAAGCTCTGATCAGGCTGCTCCCGTGCGGTGTTGTCCACCGGCACGGGTCCGGCAATCAGGATACAGCCACACCCTTTTCTCTGAGGAATGCCTTCAGATCCGGAATGGCAATCAGACCATAGTGAAAAACCGAGGCCGCCAGCAGGATGTCGGCTCCCGCGTCCACCGCTTCATGGAAGTGTTCCAGCGTTCCCGCTCCTCCGGATGCCACAATTTCCGCAGAAACGGCCGCTTTCATGGCCCGAATAACGGGCAGGTCATAACCGGTTTTGGCTCCGTCACCCGCCTTGCTGGTGGGAAGAATCACCGGCACGCCAAAATCGTCCACCCTTTTGGCCCACTCCACGGCATCCACGCCCGTAGCCGTACGCCCTCCATTGATGTACACTTCATAACCCGAGGGCATGGAGGCATTCCGATCCACATCAATGGCAAGCGTAATCCGCTCCCTTCCCAGAGCCCTAACCAGTTCCGGTATCAGGCCCGGATTCCTGAAAGCCGCACTGCTCAGGGAAACCCTGTCCGCACCGGCCTGCAGAACCGCCTCTGCCGATGCCACATCCGCAATGCCGCCTCCCACGGTAAAGGGTACAGTGGTTACCTCGGCAACACGACGGACCACATTCAGCATGGTCTGACGTCCTTCCACCGTGGCAGTAATATCCAGAAGGGCCAGTTCATCCGCACCGCTTTCGCAGTAGGCCCTGGCGCAGGCCACGGGATCACCCGCATCCTGAATATCCACAAAATGGACCCCCTTCACCACACGCCCGTTCTGCATATCCAGACAGGGCATAATTCTCACTTGTCCGTTCATTGAAAAATCTCCTGATTTTTTCCTCGTTGCTCATCCCTCTTTACCGGATGAGCCTCTCATCTGCAGATAACAAAAAACTGACTTTCATACCGGCTTCCCAATCCGCAAAGAGGCAGCCCTTCATGAAAACCGGTTCAGCAGTGGCGGAACCCTCAGCCTATTTACGGGCTTTACGGCATTTTTTGTCAGCTCTCAAAAACTTCCAAACAGTGTTCCAAGAACAATCAGCACCACAAGGGAAACAAAAGGAACAACCATGGCCGTCATGGCAAGATCAAAATAGGCCTGGCGATGGGTCAGTCCCGTAATGGCCAGCAGTGTAATCACCGCGCCATTATGGGGAAGGGTATCCAGACCGCCTGTGGCCACGGCTGTAACGCGGTGGAGAAGATCCGGGCTGATCCCATGGAGTTCCGCCATCTGCATATAGGTATCTCCCAGAGTGGCAAGGGCAATGCTCATACCTCCCGAAGCCGAACCCGTCATCCCCGCAAGAACATTCACTCCAATGGCAAGGGAAATAAGCGGATTATTCCCCCCCAGCCCCACCACGCCATCGCGGATAAGCAGAAAAGCACCCAGCGAGGCGATAACCGCACCAAACCCCACAAGGCTTGCCGTATTAAAAATAGGCAAAAGGGAAGCATTCGCTCCGTTATCAAGGGTTTGTTTCAGATGACCCAGCCTGTTTCTGTTGGTCACAATGAGAAGAACAATGGCGATGACAAGGGCAGCGATAACAGACCAGATACCCCTTACCTTATCGATGCCGGTCTCGCCGTAAAGAGGCTGGGACAGATAAGTCGTGTCCATTCGCGGAATCACCCAAAAGGTAGCGGCAAGGTTCACGGCTATCACCAGCACCAGAGGCAGTACGGCCACCAGAACGGATGGCGGATTTTTGGGTTTTTCCTCAACGGGCAGCTCCATCAGATCAAAACCCTCACAGGCGGAACGTTCGCGAAGGTCCTTGTCCGGAATAAATTCTGCATCTTTATGATCCCCGTATCCCATGGAACCCAGTTTTTTTGCACGAAACTGCAGCCAGAGCATGCCGAGGCTGAACATAACCGCGGCCGTAATAATCCCCAGACCGGGCGCGGCAAAGGGAGAGGTCCCGAAATAAGGCATGGGAATGGCATTCTGAATGGCAGGCGTTCCGGGCAGGGCTGTCATGGTGAAGGTGAAAGCTCCAAGGGCAATACTGGCGGGTATCAGCATTTTAGGGATGTCGGCACGGCGAAACAGTGCGGCGGCAATGGGATAAACGGCAAAGGCAACCACAAAAAGGGACACCCCTCCATAGGTCATCACCGCGCAGGAAATCACCACGGCCAGAATGGCCCGGCCCGTACCGAGCTTTTCAATGATGGCATTGGCAAGAACCTCCGCACTTCCGGAATCCTCCATCAGTTTACCAAAAACCGCTCCCAGCAGAAAAACAGGGAAGTACAGGGCAATAAAATCCGCTGTGGAACCCATGAAAATCTGGGTATAACTGGCCAGCACTCGTCCTTCCAGGCTGGCCACAACGGCAAAGGTTGCCAGCACGGGGGCAAGAATCAGCAGGCTGATACCCCGGTAGGCAAGATAAATCAGAAGCCCGAGGGTCAGAAGAATGACAGAAATTCCCAGCATGACTATCCCTTCCCTTTCTTTGCTGCGTCCATGGTTTCGTCCACTTCCGGGGGTTGGAAACTGTCTGTGAAAAGACTTTTCAGATTAAAGGTGGATCGCTGCCCCAGATCTTCGAAGTGGTCGGCAAGAAAACGATCCGCCCACTGCCATCCCCTTTTGTTGAGATACTGAAGATAGGACCACTCCGCATTCATTTTACTGGACGCTTCCAGTCCCTTCAAATCTTCGTGGGCATGGATGATGTGAACGAAAATATCTCTGTATTGCTGGGAATCCAGCTTTGCCGATGCAATAATCTGGTGCAGCAGTTCAATGGAACGGAGTTCCTTGATAAGGCTGGAGTTAAAGGTAATTTCATTAATCCTGTTAATAATTTCACGGCTGGTCTTCGGCAGTGTGTCCCGGACCATCGGGTTGATCTGCACCACAATGAGATCCCGTGTAGCCGTATCCTCCACCAGGGGATAGAGGGCCGGATTTCCGATATAGCCTCCGTCCCAATAGGCTTCTCCGTCAATCTCAACAGCCTGAAACATAAGGGGCAGACAGGCAGAGGCCATGACCGCATCCACGGAAATCTCCGGCTGGGTAAATGTACGCCCCCTGCCCGTCCGCACATTGGTTGCGGTCACAAAGACCCGGATATCCGTGCAGTGGTTTACGCAGTCAAAATCCACCATGGATGAAACCAGATCTCTCAGAGGATTGATATTCATGGGATTCAGCTCATAGGGCGAAAACTGACGACTCAGCTGTTCAAAAAAAAGATAGCCCGGAGAACGCTCCATTGAATAACTGTCCGTCAGACGATCCCAGATACTGCGCTGAATGGGTGAGGTCATGGCCCCATCGCTCACTGCTTTCCAAAAATACTCAAGGGCTTCCCTTGCACCTTTACGGCCGCCACAATCCATGCCGGCGGCAACCACCACCGCATTCATGGCTCCTGCACTGGTGCCGCTCAGTGTTGCAATCTCGATTCTGTCATCATCCAGAAGCCGGTCCAGAACACCCCAGGTCAGGGCTCCGTGAGAACCACCTCCCTGCAATGCCAGATCCACAACCTTACGCTCTTTTTTTCCGGTCATTTGTTTCTCCTTTATGCCATGTAAACGCTTCAGAGAAAACAGTAGGCCATACCTGCTTTTCACTCTGTCATGCCCTGTGATATTTCCTTTGGATCCTATCATGGAATGGGGATAGTTTCATCTTTTGTATTCCCATGAAGAGAAAGGGAGCCCGCCCCCCTTCTGCGAAACGGCGGAAAGGCACCCGGCCCCACAGGTAATACCCTGCCCGACTGATCTGCCGTCGTTTTTCCCCACTCTACGAAATAATCCACTACCATGGCCTGCACTCTGTCCGAGCCCCTGACTCCCAGAACATCATGGTGTTTCCCATCCACCCGGTGCAGCTCCTTGCGATCCGTTTTCAGACGCTGAAACGCTGTCGCTGCCGCTTCCCGGGCCACAAGGGGATCTTCCGCAGCCTGCAGTACCATACAGGGCTGAAGAATCAGGCCAAGCTGATCACCGGCCTTTTCCGTCATCCGTGCCAGTTCCCGGAAGGAGGTTTCCGAATGCTCCGCATATCCCACGATCTCTTCATCCCGACCGCAGGGCAGGCGCATCCTGTTCTTTTTATTTCCCCGGAAACGGGAAAGAATCCGGTCCCAGAATGCGGCATCTTCATCCGCACACAGACGATAATCCTGAATTTTCACAGGCATCCCCGCAAGACAGAGAGCCGTAAGTCCCGGAATCCGGACTGCCAGCAGGCAGGCCAGAAGAGCCCCGAGAGAAATGCCTGCCACCGCCACATGGCCACAGAGCACATGGAGCAGGGCATAGCCCTCAAAAACGGCCTCTTCCCAGTCATCGGCCACTGTTTTTTCCAGATCTTCCGGCGTGGTGCCATGACCCGGCAGCCGCAGGGCATAAACCCAGAACCCCTCTTTCTGCAGCTTTTCTCCCAGATGACGCATCTGCTCCGGCACCCCGAGATAACCATGTATAAGGAGAATGCCCATCTTTCCCTGCCTGCCTTCAAGGAGAAAGGGCCGCCCTCCCTCCCTGTTCTGCAAAGCCGCATCCGTGCCAAAACGGCTACGGCTATCCTCAAAAGAGCGGACACCTTTTTCCAAAAGATGAGATACCAGTCTGCGCCGGATATGGAATGGCGTTTCTCTGGCCAGTCGCTGAATATGGGGCCTCAAAATGCTTAATGGTTCAATTTCATTAGCCATAACCGCAATAGGATTGGTCACGCGAATATCATGAAAATCATAATCCGCCTGAAATTTTTCTTTGTGGCGCAGCAGCTTTCCATCCTCTGTCAGGCTGAGGACCCCCCTGTCCTGGGCATAACGAAGAAAATCCGCACACCGGCCGAATCGGTCATCGGTGATAAGATGGATCTGGCTGCGATCAAGGCTTTTATGGAGATAGAGACGTTTTGCATCCAGCCTCTGGGCGGCAGCCAGGTAGACCCTTCGGCGAAGATCCTCTATATCAATAATGTCGCCGGGCATCTCCCTTACAAGGCTTGCAAACAGATGGTCCGGGTTTACCGTAGTCATGGCATAGATGGCTGCCATGTAATCCTGCATGAGCTGAAAGGCCGACTGCCGCAGCAGCTGCCTTGAAGCAATGGCATCATCGGGGCCAAAGAATTTCGGGCTGGCAATGTCTGCCGTAATGACAGGATCCTGAAGATAGGTTCCTACTTCCAGAGGACGCCCCAGCCGTATATCCACATCCACACCATCCAGCAGCATGCTGCCTTCTGTCATCAGCTCCTCGTTGACCCGCTGGGGCAAAGCATCCACGAGAAAGGCAGCCAGACGGTTCAGGGCATTTTCCCTTACCCGCAGAGGGTAATAGGTTATGTTCACAGGAACAATGCATACCGGGTGCTCCCCAATCTCTTCCGGATCCATGATATCAAAAATGTCACATATGGCCCCGGCCCTCTGGCTTTCCTTCTTCATAAGACAGCCACGGATACGCTGCCGGTAGAACTCCGCCCGCAAAGCCAGATTGGCCGCTCCTGTTTTCGGCCGGTTTTTCCCCTCTCCGTTGTCCACAAGAAAGGCATCTTCCGCCACAACCTTTTTACTTTTCACCATACTGCCCTCGGGGAATATCACCCAGTGGGCGTCTCCCTTAAGAAGGCTTTTCAGGATCAGGCGATCCCTGTCCGGTGCAGCAGTGGAAACAGCTCCCCCCTTCTCCAGAAAACCGGCCATGGCACCCGTAAAAAGGGAGTGGTGGGCCAGTGACCAGATGGGGCGACCCGTTATTTCTTCCAGAAGATAGGGAAGGATAAGGGTTTCGATCCGGGTAAAATGATTCACCGTAAAAATAACAGGGCCAGGAGGGATATGCTCTTTCCCGCTGATATGGGTTCTGGCATTGGAAAGATGATACAGGCGCTTCAGCGCAAAGGTTGTGGAAAGGAAAGCGAATCGGTTCATAGCTCCTTAGTGGACAAAGGTTAACGGTCAGGAGAAAAGGCCCAGAATGAACGCATTCATGTCAGGAAAAGGCCGGGCATCCTTCATATCCAATACATCACCCCACATGCGGGCTATGGCTTCGGGCTGCAGGGGTGTTGTAGCATCAAAGCGCACACCCCGTCCCGTGACCAGCTGCACCCGGTTCAGGCAGCCAAGTCCCATGTTAACGATGCTGCCGCTTTCCGTGCATGCGGAAGAGGTCAGCCAGAGCACCAGGGGTGCCACTGTGGCAGGGTCCATGTTTTCCAGTACCTCAGGAGGCAGGAGATCTTCGGTCATGCGGGATGCCGCCAGCGGTGCAACCACATTGGCCTGAATACCGTTCTTTCTGCCTTCTATGCAAAGAGACTGCATCAGGCCCACCAGTCCCATTTTGGCGGCAGCATAATGGGTCTGCCCGAAGTTGCCGTACAATCCTGCTGCGGAAGTCGTAAACAGGATACGGCCGTAATTTTGATCTTTCATGATGCGGAAAGCCGGGGCTGTTACACAAAAAGCCCCCTTCAGGTGCACGTCAAGAATAGCATCCCAGTCTTCGGGTTGCATCCGGGCAAGGCTCACATCCCTGAGATTACCCGCATTGTTCACCAGAATATCCAGACGGCCGTACTGCGCCACCGCCGCAGCCACCATGGATTCTCCGCCCACCGGATCCGCCACGGAATCCGTGTTGGCAAAAGCCTCTCCGCCCATGGCACGGATTTCCTCCACAACGGAGGCCGCCGGACCATCGGAATGCCCGTCTCCCCTTCTTGTGGCACCAATGTCATTCACCACCACCCGTGCACCCCGCCGGGCATAGGCCATGGCATAGGCCCGCCCCAGTCCGCCACCGGCCCCGGTGATCAGCACCACCTGATCGTCAAAACGAAGCGAGCCATTCTTTCCTTCCATCCATCCCTCCTTTTTCAGTTCGTTTCATAGGATTCCGCACAGTGCTGTTCACCTTCATACAGAAAAACCCGATCCCGCCCCCCTGCTTTGGCACCATACATGGCCTGATCCGCACGTTTACACAGCGTAATGAGATCTTCCCCATGATCCGGATAGAGGGCAATGCCGATACTGGCAGAAACATGCAGCTCATGACCCTCAATGAAAAAAGCTTTTCGGATTTCCCGGCACATAGTTTCGGCTATGCGGATGGCATCCTTTCCTAATACAATCCTGCGCAGAAGAATCACAAACTCATCTCCTCCGATGCGGGCCGCCGTGTCCGATGCTCGAATCATTTTTTCCATGCGGCCTGCAAGCTGCTGCAACAGCAGGTCTCCCACCCGGTGTCCCAGCGTATCGTTGATGGGTTTAAACCTGTCCAGATCCACAAAAAGAAGGGCAAAGGCAGCATTCTCCCTTTCTCCCTGAATCAGGGCCTGATTCACGCGATCCTCAAAGAGCGCGCGGTTGGGAAGTCCCGTGAGACTGTCGTACAGTGCCATACGGGTAATGCGCTCCTCCGCATCCTTCCATTCCTGAATATCGGCAAAATACCCGTACCACAGAATGCCGCCATCCTCCTGCAGCTCCGGCAGAGACTGCCCGGAAAACCACCGAAAATGACCGTCGCCCTTATGGGCACGGAATTCCGCCTTCCAGGGACTGAGACAAGCCGCCGAATCCAGTATGCTTTCCAAAACATAACCCAGATCATCCGGATGCATGGCATCAAAAACAGGCAGGGCATCTTCCATGACATCGTCGGGCTGAAGCCCGAAAACCTCCCCCACCCGTTCACTGATAAAAGGAAAATGGTAGCTGCCGTCGGGACGTATGCGGAACTGATAGATGGTACCGGGAATATTGGCGGCAAGCTTATTCAGCATGGACAGAGATGCCTCTCTGGACTGGGCCGCCGACCGTACTTCCGTGATGTCTCTGGCAATTCCCTGAACCCCCGCAATCTTTCCCTCACGGTCCATACAGGGAGAGGCATTGGATGTATGCCAGCGCCATCCACCATTTTTGTGCCGTACCCGGTACGTGATCCCTCCCTGTTTCTGGCCGGTATCATAAATCAGTTTCAGGAACTCATGGCAGACAGGAAGATCGTCCGGGTGAATAAAACGGGTAAAACTCCGTCCCATCACCTCCCCTACATCATGCCCCAGTATTTCCGTCCAGTTGGGAGAAACATAGGAAAGAATCCCGCTGGTATTCAGGCTGAAAATAATATCATTGGCATTTTCCACCAGCATCCGGAAGGTTTCCTCCCTTTCCCTCAATTTTTCTTCCAGCTCCTTGCGCTCCGTCACGTCAAAGAGGGTTCCCGTACTGGAGGCTCTGCCACCATAAAACGTTCTGCCGGCACTGAGCTCAACCCAGCGAATTTCCCCGTCCTTGCGCAGCATTTTCATTTCATAGCGCCGGGGAGCCTCTCTTCCTTCCTGCCGGTCCATGGCCCGCTGCATGACCATCTCCCTGTGATCCGGATGCACAAACACGGAAACATCCAGAGAAAGAAGTTCCGCCTCCGTGTACCCCAGTATGTGTCCCATGGCCGCATTCACAAGAACAAAATACCTGTCCTGCAACACATAAATCCCGGAAGCCGCACTGTCCGCAAGGGTCCGGAAACGTGCCTCACTTTCCCTCAGAGCCTCCGTGCGAACGGACACATCCCTGAGAAGCTTCCGCCGCTGTAGACCCAGAGCCAGCACATAGCTGCTTCCTCCGGCTACGCAGAGAAAAAACAACAGACCTCCCAGCAGGGGCAGCAGCCAGTCCGGCAGCACCTCCACCCTTTCACTGCGCAGCCAGCGCTGGCTGATCCGCCGGAGTTCATCATCACTAAAGGTGGCCAATGCCCCATCAATGGCACCCTGCAGCTCACTGTGACCTGTGGGCATTCCCGCTGCCAGATGCCGAGTATAAAGAAATTGTACGGCATAAAACTGCCCCGGCTGCCCATAACGGTCCAGCAGATACATACCCGTTGGATAATCCGCCACAAAAAGCTCCACCTCACCCCGCAGGGCAGCCATCACCATGGCTTCATTATTCGGAAAGGAGCGCAGCTTCATGTGGGGATATTCACTCTGCATGAATTCCAGCTCATAGCTTCCCAGGGTAATGCCCACTTCGCCCTGTTCAGGAAGCTCCAGCTTAAAAGGGATGATACCGGAAGCAGCAAAGGCATAGGCATGCACAGGCATGAAATCCGCTGAAAAATCAAAGAACTCTCTTCTTTCCGGTGAGGGAATCAGACCACCATGTACATGGGCCCTGCCTTCCCGAACCGCAGCCATGCTCTCCGCCCAGTCAGAAAGCACAAAAACCACATGCCGCCCCATAAGACGGCCCATGTCCTGCCACAGCTCAATGAGCATTCCCTTTGGCCTGCCCCCTTCATCCACAAATGAAAAGGGAGGCCAGGCCTGATCCAAAGAAACCACAAGGGGCTCCCTGGCCGATTCCCTGCCGCCATGGGACAGACCAGGAATCCAGAACAGCACTATGAAGAACCAAACAATGTTTATTTTTATATAAAAAGGCATACAGTCATGTCTTTCTGACAGTGGACACAAGTCGTGCTGTTTGTAGCCGACACACCATTTTTTTGTATGGAAACAAGGTATGAGGAAAGGCCGGACTAAGGATTGTAAAAACGTTTCCCGGGCAAGGTTCCATTCTACCAGCCAGAAGCGTGGCGACAGCAAGGATCATCATAAATCTGAAATAGTAATAAAAAATACGGGAACCCTTGCCCCTTGTCAAGAAAGCGCTGTTTCCCACCCCTTTTGAAAAGCCTTTTTTTACGAAAGCTAACTTGACAAGCCATCCTCATAAGAATAGTTTTCCATGTTTCAGACCCTGACCTGAAGAAGGAGGTTCCTTTGCAATCCAAAATTCTGATTTTACGTTTCCCTGCCGAATCCAGCCAGAAGCCTCTGGTATGCAATCTTGCCCGTAACTTTGAACTGACTTTCAACATTCTCCACGCCCAGATTCTTCCCCGCAGGGAGGGACTGATGGTTCTGGAGCTTTCCGGTAACAGGGAAAGCTTCCGCCAGGGACTGGCTTACCTTGAGGGAGAAGGAATTGATGTTCAAAATGCCGGTCAGGAAATCACACGGGATGAATCCCGCTGTACCCATTGCGGGGCCTGTACGGCCGTCTGCCCCACCGGCGCTCTCCATGTTCTGAGACCCACCATGGAAGTTGCCTTTGATCAGGAAAAATGCAGTATCTGTGAAATCTGTATTCTCACTTGCCCCACCCGGGCCATGTGCATCAAGGCCACGAAAACGGAAAAGTTTTTTGAATGAGTCCCATCCTTGTGGCCGTAAGCGGCGGTATCGACTCTCTGGTGACAGCCCGCATCTTGCAGGAGCAGGGCCATGAAATACAGGCCGCTCATTTTCTGACAGGGTATCAGAAAACTTCTGTGGATGAAGATATGCGGATTCTGGGCCAGAGGCTGGGATGCAGGGTCCACGTTCTCGATTTTTCAGAAATCTTCCGGGAAACGGTCATCAAGGATTTTGTGGACGAATACAGAACGGGTCGCACACCCAATCCATGCCTTGTATGCAACCCGGTCATCAAGTTCGGTGCCCTTATGGATGCAGCGGAAACCATGGGTTGCAAGGCCGTTGCCACGGGTCATTATGCCCGCATACTGGATCAGGACAAAGACTTCCCCCGTCTTTTACGCGGAAAGGATCCTCTGAAGGATCAATCCTATTTTCTCTCTCAGATACCAAAGGAACGCCTTGGCCGCATCCTTTTCCCTCTGGGAGAACTGACCAAAGAAGAAGTCAGAAACCGTGCTGTTCAGGCCGGCCTCCAGGCCCTTTCACCGGAAGAAAGTCAGGACATCTGTTTTCTGCCGGATGGAAAGTATGGAGATTTTCTGGAAGCATCCGGCATGCTGGAGTCACGGCCCGGCCCCATTACCACCCGTAACGGAACTGTCATTGGCACCCATCTTGGCCTGCATCGCTATACCGTAGGCCAGCGCAGAGGGCTTGGCTGTCCCGGTCCGGCACCCTACCACGTTCTCAGGCTGGATACGGCCAACAACCGTCTTGTGGTTGGCTTCCGAGAAGAAATGATGGCCGGAGAATGCCGGGTAAGTGCCATCAACTGGCTCATCCCGGAACCGGAAGCCCCCCTTTCCCTGACCGTAAAAATCCGCTACCGCCATCAGGATGTTCCGGCCACCCTTTACCCGGAAAACACTCGCACTGCCCGTATCCGTTTCCATAAACCCCAGGCGGCCGTAAGTCCCGGACAGGGCGCTGTCTTTTATCTGGGAGACCGGGTTCTTGGCGGTGGCTTTATTGATTCAGCCCATGAAAGGTGAAGGAAAACCTTCCTTCTGTAATCCCATGCCCCTTTTCTTCATCACCACCCTTGGCTGCAAGGTCAACCAGCAGGAATCCGATGCCATAGCTGCCTGCCTTGAGTCCGCAGGCTGGCAGAAAACATCCAAAATCAGGGAAGCATCCATCCTTATCCTGAATACCTGCACGGTTACGGGCAAGGCGGCAGCCCACTGCAGACAGCAGATCCGCAAAATGGTGCAGCATAATCCCACAGCCCTTTTCATGGTAACCGGGTGCTGCGCCCAAACCGAAGGGGAAGCCCTTGCCGCCATGGAAGGGGTGGATCACGTTATTCCCCATAAGGATAAACACCGCATACCGGAACTCTTGTACGCCTACAGGGAAGGCCAGCCCCTTGCCTATCCCTCCTGCCATGATGAAACGGCCTGCGAGGAAACCCTTTTCATGGATATCCCCGCCCCTGCAAGGGACATGGGACGGACCCGTGCCTTTCTGAAAATCCAGGATGGGTGCAATGCCTTCTGCACCTACTGCATCGTTCCCTATGCCAGAGGCCGCAGCCGCAGTCTCAGCCCGGACAGGGTGGTACAAAAAATAAGGGATCTGGCAGAAGCAGGCTACAGGGAGGTGGTACTGACGGGTATTCATGTAGGCATGTATGGCTCAGACCTCACTGCCCGCACCAATTTTGAAGAACTGCTCAGGATAATCCTTGCCGACGGGGAGGGTCCGAGGCTCCGGATGGGCTCTCTGGAACCCAGAGAGGTCACGGACAGCCTCATCGAACTGGCCGCTTCCAACCCCCGCGTTGCTCCCCACTTTCATATTCCCATGCAGAGCGGATCGGATGCCATTCTCAAAGCCATGGGCAGACCCTATGACAGCGTTTTTTTTGCAGAAAGGGTTTCCGCGGTTCGAAAGGCCCTGCCCCTGGCTGCCATCGGCACGGATATTCTAACGGGCTTTCCCGGAGAGCAGGAGAATCTTTTTGCCGAAAGCCGTCTTCTTGTGGAAACACTTCCCCTCACCTACCTCCACGTATTCCCCTACTCTCCCCGACCCGGCACCCCCGCCGCCGGTTTTCCGGATACCGTACCCGTAGAAACAGCCAGACAACGCAGTTCCGTACTCCGGAACATTGGCGAAGACAAACACCGTCATTTTGCAAGAAGTCTTCGCGGCCATACCCTGGAACTTATTGTTGAACGCAGCAGAGACCGGAAAACAGACCGGCTCAAAGGCCTCACCGGTAACTACCAGACCCTTTTTCTGGATGGTCCGGACAGTCTCCTGAGCCGTCAAATTTCCGTTCTGGTCACAGATACGGACGTCAATGCCTGCCTTGAAGGCACCCTTATCCCCTGAATCCTCCCACCACAGTCACACAAATCCGAACCAGACGAAACATAAGCATTGTACTCTAAGCATCTTAGGATGCACCATTGTGCCAGAGCAGCTGCAATTTCCCCACAACAAAGGAAGTGGTTCACTATATTTTTATTGTGTGCTATGGTTTTTGGTTATGCAAGGGTAGCAACCCCAACCGCAACGATACTTCGTTGCCCACTCAAAGGAGACATTGCATGCAGTTAAAAAAAACATCCGGTATTCTTATTCTTCTTTTTGCCCTGCTTTTTGCCCTTACCGGCTGCAAAAGCGGCAATGATGCACCGGAATCTGAAACCACAGGATCCACATGGCGTTATGCCCACGAAGAGTTCGAAGGGGATGTACAGGACGTATATGCCCACAAATTCAAGGAATACATTGAAGCCAATTCCAATCACAGCATTCAGATTTTCCGGTTCGGAGAACTCGGCGAATCGGACGATATTATGGAACAGACTCAGGCGGGTATTCTTCAGTTTGTGAACCAGTCTCCCGGATTTACAGGCTCTTTGATTCCGGAAGCCCAGATTTTCTTCATACCCTACCTCATGCCCGTTGCGGATGAAGACGTTGTCCGTTTTTTCCGTACCAGTGTGGCCATCAATGACATGTTTACGGAACTGTATGCGGAACAGGGACTTGAGCTGCTTTCCATGTACCCGGAAGGAGAAATGGTCGTAACGGCGGACACACCTGTCCGCTCACCGGAAGATTTCCGGGGCAAAAACATCCGCACCATGACCAACCCTCTTCTGGCGGAAACCTACCGGGCCTTTGGAGCCACCCCAACACCCCTTCCCTGGGGAGAAGTCTACGGTGCACTTCAGACCAACATCATTCAGGGTCAGGAAAATCCCATATTCTGGATACAGTCAGGTGGCCTTTATGAAGTATCTCCCAACCTCATCTTCACCGGCCATGGCTGGTTTACAACGGCCATGATGGCCAATCAGTCCTTTTATCAGGGACTGCCCGGAGAAGATCAGCAACTCATCCGGGATGCGGCGGCCCATGCATTTAATTATATAACAGAATATATCCCGGGCCTTGGTGATCGCATGCTGGAAAGAATTCTTGAGGCCAAGCCCGATGTCACCGTTACCCGCCTTAGCGAAGAAGAACAGCAGACCTTCCGTGACAGAGCACCCCAGGTGGAGCAGCGCTTCATTGAGATGACGGGAGAACGTGGTGCCAGACTTCTGGAACAGTTCAAACAGGACCTCGATAAGGTCATGCAGGACTAGCCTTCTCTCCGGTCATTCCGGTTTTTACATAACACCGGAATGACAGATTTCACCTGAAACCGTCTATCATCTGTCCCCTTGCGTATCCTTACCCGGCTACGCAGGGGACGGCTTTTTTCTATCCACTAACCTGGTACGAAAACAGGAGACATTGAAAGATGTCTAAAAAAAAAGAAAAACCCGGCCTATCCGGTATTCCGGGACGCATTGATCGGTGGATGAATCACATCGAAGCCTTTATTCTCAGCACCAGCGTCCTCCTGATGGTCGTCAACACCGTTGCCAATGTCATTGGCCGCTTTTTCTTCGGTGAAAGTCTTTTCTTTTCCGAAGAAGTCAACCGCATTCTCATTGTCATGATCACCTTTGCAGGCATCGGCTATGCAGCCCGCCACGGACGTCATATCCGCATGTCCGCATTCTATGACATACTGCCTGTACGTGCCCGGAGAATACTGATGGTATGCATTGCGTCCTTCACCTCTCTGATCATGCTCTTTCTGGCATATTTCTCCGTTGGTTATATAGCCAGCGTCTACAACACAGGCCGCGTACTGCCCACCATGGGCTTCCCTCTCTACTTCATTTACCTCTGGGTTCCCCTGGGCTTCACCATCACTGCCATTCAGTATGCACTCACCGCTCTGAAAAATGCCGTATCCAAAAAAGCCTATCTGGCCGTCAATGTGGAAGACGGCTACGAGGACATGGAGTAAAACCGGCTTTCCAACCAACAGTAACAGCCCGCTTTATGCGGCTTATCCATACAGACTGCCCCTCAGGGGCAGAAAGGAACCGTACTCATGGCAACAATTATGCTCACAACCATGATTGTGTTGCTGCTGCTGGGTTTTCCCATGATGATCCCCCTGATTGTGGGGGCTATTATCGGATTTTACATCACCTTTGACGGTTTTTCCCAGATGAACATTCTGATTCAGCAGCTTATGGGAGGTATACGGCCCACGGCCCTCATCGCCGTACCCATGTTCATTTTTGCCGCTGAGATCATGACAAGAGGCCACTCCGCAGAGAGGCTTGTCAACATGGTCATGGCTTTCATCGGGCATATCAAGGGTGGACTTGCCGTCAGCACGGCCGCTTCCTGCACTCTTTTCGGGGCTGTATCCGGTTCCACTCAGGCAACGGTGGTGGCCGTAGGGTCTCCGCTACGCCCCAGGATGCTGGAAGCAGGCTATAAAGACTCCTTTACGCTGGCACTGATCATCAATTCCAGCGATATTGCCTTTCTCATTCCCCCCAGCATCGGCATGATTCTCTATGGTATTATTTCCGGTACTTCCATCGGCGAACTGTTCATTGCCGGGATCGGACCCGGCCTGCTGATTCTTCTTCTCTTTTCCATTTACTGCGTCATCTATGCCATCATCAAGAAAGTTCCTACGGAGCCCAGATCCACATGGAAAGAACGGGCCATCGCCGTCAAGGAAGCCCTCTGGCCCCTGGGCTTTCCCGTTATCATTGTGGGCGGCATCTATGGCGGCATTTTCAGCCCCACGGAAGCAGCCGCCGTCTGCGTTCTGTACGCCATCATTCTTGAATTTCTCATTTTCCGGGTTCTTTTCATTCCGGATCTCTTCAAAATAGCCAAATCCACAGGACTGATTACAGCCGTAGTCTTTATCCTGGTGGCTGTTGGCAACGGCTTTTCGTGGATTCTTTCCTTTGCCCACATTCCCCAGAATCTTCTCGCCACCATCGGCATTAACGAGGCCGGACCCTATACGGTAATGTTTGCCATTGCTGTGGCCTTTTTCATTGCCTGCATGTTTGTGGATCCCATTGTGGTCATCCTGATACTTACCCCCATCTTTGCCCCTGCCGTGGCCAATGCCGGACTGGATCCCGTACTGGTGGGCGTTCTCATTACCCTGATGGTGGCCATCGGTTCGGCAACACCACCCTTTGGCTGTGATATTTTTACGGCCATCGCCATTTTCAAACGACCCTACTGGGAGGTGATCAAGGGAACGCCACCGTTTATAGCCATCCTGATTTCAGCCGGTGTTCTCATCACCCTCTTTCCCCAGATCGCCCTTTTTCTGAGAGACATGGCTTTCCGGTAAAACCACGCCAACAACAATCCCCCGCTCCGGCAAATCCGGAACGGGGGATTGTTTTCACCCTGAAAGACAGACAGAGTGTCTTCGGGATCCATGCCTGTCAGGCATCAGATGGCCTGCATGTTGGTCATGAAATAACGCAGGGTCCGGCCAATTTCTTCTACAGGATGATTGCGAATGGCATCGTTGATGGCAATAAGCTTTTTGTTATCCACCGTATTGTCCGTGGAACTCAGGCCTTTGCCGATCACATCCGTATCCACCTTTACCATAAAATCCTTCAGCAGAGGCACACAGGCCTGAGTGAACAGATAGTTACCGTATTCCGCCGTATCCGAAATCACCACATTCATTTCATAAAGCTTGTTACGGGCAATGGTATTGGCAATGAGCGGCGTTTCATGGAGAGACTCATAGTAGGCGGACTCCGGCTTCATACCCGCTTCCGTCATAATTTCAAAAGCAAGCTCAACACCGGCTTTCACCATGGCAATCATGAGAATACCGTGATCAAAGTACTCCTGCTCAGGAATATCCTTTTCCTGAATGGGGCACTTCTCAAAGGCGGTTTCACCGGTTTCCGCACGCCACTTCAGAAGATCGTGGTCATTGTTTGCCCAGTCCTTCATCATGGTTTCGGAAAATGCACCCTCCAGAATATCATCCATGTGCTTCTCATATAACGGGCGCATAATATCTTTAAGTTCTTCAGCCAGTTCAAAGGCTTTGACCTTGGCTGGATTGGAAAGCCTGTCCATCATGTTGGTAATACCACCATGCTTCAGGGCTTCCGTGGTAACTTCCCAGCCCTTCTGGACCAGTCTGGCGGCATAGGCACCGTCCACACCCTTTTCCACCATCTTATCAAAACAAAGCAGAGAACCGGACTGCAGCATACCGCAGAGAATGGTCTGCTCGCCCATAAGATCGGACTTTACTTCCGCCACAAAGGAAGAAAGCAGAACACCCGCCCGGTCTCCACCCGTACCAGCGCAATACGCCTTGGCAATCTCAAGTCCGTCGCCATTGGGGTCATTTTCCTCATGCACGGCAATAAGAGTGGGAACTCCGAAACCACGCACATACTCCGCACGGACTTCAGAGCCCGGAGATTTGGGAGCTACCATGATAACGGTAATATCTTCACGGATTTTCATGCCCTCTTCCACAATATTGAAACCATGGGAATAGGAAAGACAGGCACCTTTTTTCATCAGGGGCATCACGCGGGAAACCACAGGAGTATGGTATTTGTCCGGGGTAAGGTTGAGAACGAGATCGCCTTTGGGTATGACATCTTCATAGGTGCCATAGGCAAAGCTGTTTTCAGAAGCCAGCTTCCAGGGAAGCAGCTTTTCGCTGATTTCTTCGTCCCGCAGGGCATAGGTCACATCCAGACCGCTATCCCGAAGGTTCATACCCTGATTAAAGCCCTGGGCACCGCAGCCCACGATAACAATTTTTTTACCTTTCAGCTTCTCCACGCCGTTGAACTCGGAAGGATCCATAAAACGGCACTGTCCCAGCTGCTTGACCTTGTCACGGAAAGAAAGGGCGGAAAAATAATTTTTCATCAATGGGGCTCCTGCTTGTTATGGGTTTCAACAAATGGCTTTGTCGTAATATGACAGGTACTATATGGTATTTGCTATATTGCGTAAAGTGAATTAAAAGAAAGCATAAATTGCGTTGTAAGCAACCACTGTCAAAAAGGCACATCCATGCATATCGAAGAATTGGAACTGTTTCTGAACCTTGCGCGAACCCGGCATTTCCAAAAAGCAAGTGCCCAGAGCAACATCAGCCCCTCTGCCCTCTCAAGGACCATACAACGCATGGAAAACCTGCTGGGTGAAAAACTGTTTGAGAGAACCAACCGTAGCGTATCCCTCACACCGGCGGGCATTGTCTTCCGCAGCTATGCGGAGCAGATGCTGAAAACCTGGAAGGAAGGAAGGCAGGCTCTTTCACTGGAGAAGGGGGTCATTTCCGGAGAACTGGCCATCTACTGCTCCGTAACGGCCGCCTACGGCATTCTGCCCGATATGCTGGACGGCTTCCGCAGGCAGTTTCCACAGGTACACATCAAACTGCGTACGGGCGATGCGGAAAGCGCACTGGAGCAGCTGCAGAAGGGGGACACGGACATTACCATTGCCGCCCTTCCCGAACAGATGCCAGAACACATTCAGTCCATGCATGTGGCCAGCACACCCCTGGTCTGGATCCGCTCCATGAAATATGAAAAAGACCGGGATACCGTCATGAACTGGGACCGCACCCCCCTCATTCTGCCCAAACAGGGAATTGCCCGGAAACGTTTTGACCGCTGGCGCAGGGAGATGGGCATCCGGCCCACCATCTATGCCCAGGTTACGGGAAATGAAGCCATCATCGCCATGGTGCATCTGGGATGCGGCGTGGGTCTGGTTCCGGAAATGGTACTGGAGAAAAGCCCGGTGCATCACACCATTGAAACCCTTGATGTGTCTCCGCCCCTGAAACCCTATGTCATTGGCATCTGTACCCACCGGAGGAATCTCAGCAACGGGGTAACCCTTGCCTTCTGGAATACGGCAGCAGACTATGCCGTGAGCTGATCCTGATACAGAGAACCCCACAGGTAACAGACCATGGATCCTCCTGATCCCCAACTATCACAGGGCTTTTGATTTCCATATCATATCTCCCAATCCGGAAGACCGGTTCACACTTCGCCCCATTCCTATGGTCAGAATATTCCGGTCTCCGGCAAGACGGATCTCTTTTCTTGCCCTTGTAACCGCCGTATAAAGAATCTCACGGGTGAGTACAGGGGTATCCCGTTCCGGCAGTATGAGAAGAACCCGGTCAAATTCCGAACCCTGGCTTTTGTGTACGGTCATGGCAAAAACCGTTTCCACATCCGGGAGGCGAAGGGGATGAAAAGAACGGAACCCACCGCCCTCCGCAGGAAACACAACCTGCAGATCTCCGCTTTTTTCTTCCTGCATGGTAAACCCCACATCACCATTATAAAGCCCTGTAGCCGCATCATTTCTGAGCACCATAACAGGCCTTCCCGCATACCAGGGTCCTGCCACCCTGACATGACCGGTCCTTTCGAGGATTTTCTCCACCATCCCGTTCATCCCGCCAACACCGGATGGCCCTTCCCGCAGCACACAGAGAATACGGAAGCTCTCCAGAGCAGCAAAGGCCTGTTCAGGAGTGCGGGCCGCCATAAGACCTGAAAACCCGTCCTGTATCGCATCCATGAGAACAGCTTCCCGATCTCCGGCTCCTGCAACGGGATACCAGCCACAGGAAGGATCTTCCCCCTCCTCCAGCAGGGAGAGGACATCGGGCGATCGGCCCTCATTCAAGCCACGGGCCAGCCGGCCGATACCGCCTGCAGCATCAAATCGCCAGCTGCGGGTGAGTTCCACCACACAATCTGCCATGGCGGGTACTCCACTACGGGAAGTAAAGGGAAGAGCCGTACCGAAAACTTCTTTGAAATCCTCTATAAAATCAATGGAACGCTCCCATGAGGCCTGCTTGCATATTTCACCCAGAACGGCACCGGGCAGTACACTGGCCAGCTGATACCGATCTCCCAGAAGAATCAGACGGGCTCCGGGTTTCAGGGCATCCATGAGCTTTGCCATCAGAAAAAGATCCACCATGGAGACCTCATCCACCACCACAACATCCGCAGAAAGGGGATTTTCTTTATGATGACGGGGTCTCCTGCCATGGACCAGACCCAGAAGCCGGTGCAGAGTGGAAGCCGTTTCCGGTATGGCCCCAGCCATACCGCCATTCACCGATTCCAGAACCCGCTTTCCAGCCAGCATGGATTCACAAAGCCTTCCTGCGGCCTTGCCTGTAGGTGCGGCCAACACCACTTCCGGCACCGTGTCTGCCAGAGAACAGAGGCTTGCCAGCAGACGGCAGACCGTGGTGGTTTTTCCCGTTCCCGGCCCCCCCACAATCACCGAAAGACTTTTTCGGGCTGCGGCAAAGGCTGCCACCTTCTGCAGGCTGATACGTTCATTTTCTTCTGCCGGGAAATAATGATCCAGAATTTTCTTCAAAAAAGCGGAATCGGGCACAGCTGCTTTTTCCCCTGCCCTTTTCAGCAGTCCTTCGGCCACAGCCGTCTCCGCCCGGAAATAGCGCCGCAGATAGAGCCGGTTTCCCATAAGCATCAGGGGGCGGACCTCATCCCTGCACTGACCCACCAGGGGTGATGCCGCTATTTCCCGGCGCCAGGCATCCAGCCCTCCTTCCACGTCAGCCATACGGACCACCTTTGGCCAGATACCGTCCCTGCCCGCCAGATCCAGACATATATGGCCTTCCCGTGTACGTGCGGAAAGGGCTTTCACCGCCAGCTCCAGAACGGATGACATCCCCGGATCCATTCGCTGCAGCAGTGCCGTCAGATGATAATCCAGTGGCTGCAGGCCAAGCATGGCTGACAGCTTTGGTTCATCCTGCGTGGCATGCTCCGATATATCAAACGAAGTGCTCATCCCTGACTGATGCATAGAGTCTCCCGTCGCCTGCCCCTGCCCCGATGAAGATAGCGTTAAGCATCAGAAAAACAGCCTGTTAAGATCCGCCAGACTGGCTGCAAAATAATCCGCTCCGGCCTTTTCCAGCTCATCCCTGCTGCCGTAACCAAAGCCTACTCCTAAAGAAGCGATGCCATTTTCTCGGGCTCCGATCACATCATGTTCCCTGTCACCGATCATGAGGGTTTTTTCCCGAGAAATATCATGATGATCAAAAAGATACCGGATCACGGAAGCTTTTTCACATCTTGTACCATCCAGCTCACTGCCCGCCACCTCCCAAAAATAAGGAGAAAGACCAAAGGTATCCGTTATGATTCTTGCAAACACCGTTGGTTTGGATGTGGCCACAAAGAGCTTTTTTTTCTCCTGAACCAGACGGCTCAGAAAACTGTCCATACCATCCAAACAACGGTTTTCAAAAATACCCCTGTCCGCAAAATACTCCCTGTACCAGTCAATGGCTTCCATGGCCTGCTCTTGGCTAAAACCATAGTGAGTCATAAAGGAATGTTTCAGCGGAGGCCCGATAAAATGAACCAGACGTTCCAGATTTTTTTCAAGAATACCCATTTTCTTCAGGGCATACTGCACGGATTTTGTGATGCCCTCTTTGGGATCGGTGAGAGTACCGTCCAGATCAAAAAGAAAAACGTCAAACTTTTCACATAAAAACATGATCATTCCATCCATAAAAAAATGTAACGGCAGAACAGGGGCCAGAACCATGCCATCTGCAGCAGGTAATGGGAGCAGATCTCCTGCCAAAAAGGTCTTCCCCATCAGCTCGTACGGGGTCTCCCCACGAGAACATGCCGCCAACCTGTTCCATCAGCCGACCGAATAAGCTTGCCGGTCAATCCGGGCTGCTGTTCAACAATCCTTCTGCCATCATCCAGCCGGCCATCTCACGGATTCTGTCCACAGGAGGTTTTTCAAAAAAAAGCCCGCATCCCGGAGCTTTTTCAGAATCAACACCGCGCAGAAACACATAGGCTACCCCACCAAAATCCCGCTCATAATCATAGTTTTCAAGACGAAGGCGCAAGTAGCGGTCCAGGGCCAGCACATACAGATGATACTGCAGGGTATAGAGATGAACGGCCATTTCCTTTTTCAGATTTTCCGGAGTGTACGCTATGTAATCCGGCCCCAGATCATTGGATTTCCAGTCCAGCAGGTAATAGCGGCCCTTGTGGCGGAACACAAGATCCATAACACCCCTTACATATCCGGCACTGCGGGAAAAATGCAATCTTTCCAGCTGCGGGGGCAGATACTCACAGGCGCCCAGAGTGATCTTCTGTACCCATTGTGAAATAAAACCGGACTCCAGGGTGTTCAGGGGAAAATAGAAATCAAGCTCCCGCAGCTGATCCGCAAGCTCCACATCCTTCAACCTGAATCCCTCTTCCCCAAAGGGCATGGCCAGCACCCTTTCCACCATTTCCAGAATGGCGGGCAGCCATGCTTCATCATATCCGAAAAGATAAAGACTCTTGCGGACCGCAGGTTCAAACTGAAACCTTTCATGCGTAAAATCAATGTTCTCAAAAACATGATGCAGAAAGCTGCCGGGTCTTGTCCCGGCGGGGAAAGAGAAAATATCTCCTGCCGGATCTTCACTTTTGGCCGTCAGCTTTGCGATACCGTCCCTGTCCGCCGGGTTCTCCCTGTATTTTCCAGCCACAAGGGAGGAAAAGCTTGTAATACGGAAAGGATCGGCAGGAAGATGCCCCGGTGTACAACAAACCGGAATATCTGCCGTTTCCGCCAAATGTGGCAGTTTCTGACACCGGTCTTCGGGAAGAGGATGGCAGGCAAGCACACCGTCCATGGCCAGTGCGTTCATATCCTTTTGCACCTGATCCGCAGCAGGAATGACATCCGCCTCATTGTGCAATACCCAGTTGCAGGCCCTGCCTCTGGTGTTGTTGATGGAGCCCCAGACCGCATACACCCTGTGACGGGCGCGGGTAAGGGCCACATAAAGAAGGCGGGCCTGTTCCGCCATGGATTCCTTCCGAGTGAGGGACTCTTCCCGGCTTCTGTCCACCCTGCCTCCCAAATCCACGCAAAGCCGGTTTCCCTGTTCCGGATCGTGATAGACAAGAATCTTTTCGGGATTGGTTGCAGGGCCCAGTACATCCGTTGCACTGTACAGAAAGGGGCAGAAAATAATGGGATACTCAAGTCCTTTGGAGCGATGCACCGTAATCACCCGCACCCGCTGCCCATCACTTTCAAGGCGCAAGGGGGCTTCCATACGACGGGAAAAGGCCGGATTTCCCTGCCGTTCCAGCCATCGTAAAAGTACCTCCGGCCCCCTCTTCTCCTCTACTTCGGCTCCATGGAGAATTTCTGCCAGATGAAGGAGGTTGGTCACCTGCCGCTCTCCATCACCTGAACCCGCCGCCCGCACCAGCAGTCCGCCTTTTTCATACAGATAGGAAAGCATGGGGAAAACCCCCCTTTCCTGCCAAAGATTCCGGCATTCCATGAAAAAAGTACTCTCACGGTTGAAAGCCCGTTCATTGCGGTTCAGGAAATCAATGGTCTTCATGGAAAAGCCCATGATCTTTGTGCCCAGAGCCCGCCTGAGTTTGCCGCCGTTCCATGGATGATGAATGGCTGCCAGTACAGATAACAGCTCTTTGGCCTCTGAACTGTCCAGTACATTGCCGTCCGCATGGATAACCGCAGGAACACCCCGATCCGCAAGGAAATTTCGAGCCTGAAGGGCTTCTTTATTGCTGCGGACCAGAACGGCCATATCACCGGGTTCAACCCCCCTGTCTCCTATGCGGATATCTCCCCTTCTGCCGCCACCAAGAAGCCGTACAATTTCATCGGATACGGCTCCAAGAGCCCTCGGCAGAAGCTGTTTCACAGATATGGGCTTTTGATCTTCAGACTCAGCAAGCCAGAAGGTAAATGGCAGCACATTTGCCGGATCAGTCAGTACTTCCCTTGTTCTGGGTGCGGCCTTAACTGGCTGGAACTCCATCCCCTCCAGTACAAAGGCCCGGGGATTCTTTTCAAAAATACGGTTAACCGCTTCAATGAGTTCAGGATCGGAACGCCAGTTATAATCCAGAGTATAGCGTTTTCTGCTTTTTTTGGCCGCATCCAGATAGGCAAACACATCCGCCCCGCGGAAGGCGTATATGGCCTGTTTGGGATCACCAATGAGAAGAAGGGGCAGGCCCGCACGGGCAAACACCGCATCAAACACCGCATACTGCACAGGATCCGTGTCCTGAAACTCATCAATGAGGGCGGCTCCGAAAAGCTCCCGGATACGCCGGCACATACCGCCCTGATCATCTTCCAGTACGGCATTCCTCAGTGTGAGAAGAAGATCATCAAAGGTAAGAAAACCCTCTTTTTCTTTCAGGGACGCTTCTCTTTTGCGTACGGCCTGAAGGAGATCCTTCAGAAAAACGGATCGGGCCATATCAGAAACCGAGGCAAGCTCTGCCCTGGCCTTCAGCAAAGCTTCACAGGCATGGTAAAAGGGATGCTCCGGCGCAGGGGCATTTTTTTTTCTGGCCTTTTCCATATTCTCCGGTGTCAGTTTCCATAAAAACTCCGGGGAAAAAGCCTGTTTACCCGCCACCCAGTCAGCCAGCTCTCCAAGGCCCTTTTCTACGGTAGCCGTTTTCAGGATGTTCCGTTTCAGGTTTTCCGAACCTTGAAGAAAGGCGGTCAGGTTTTCACCATCATACCGCCAGATTTCCTTCACCCTTTCCTCTGCCTGCCGCACTGTTTCCTGAAAAGGCATGATATCCGGCATGGCCCCATCGGGTAAGATCAGCTGATCCGGCCCTCCATAGCGGGAGGCCAGTTGCATCAGATCTTCAGGGCTGCGTTTATCCGTCAGAATTTCCGCCATTGCAAGGTCAAGGGAAGCCACATGCCTGCGCCAGACATCATCCGCCGCATTCTGCCGCAAAAGCCCGGTATCCATTAGCAGCTCGGCATCAGACCGCAGCCCTGATTCAAAACGGTTTTCGCGGAGCATGCGGTAACAAAACGAATGAATGGTGCCGATGGCCGCCCGGTCAAAATTCCGCATGGCCCCGATGATTCGGCGCCTTGCCTCCCGGCTGCTGCCATGCCGTCTGGCCATTTCATCGGAAAAAGATTCTGAAAAGGGCCTTCCTTCCAGAGCCGCAAGGGTATCACCCAGCCTGGCATAAATCCGCTCCTTCAACTCTCCGCTGGCGGCTTCCGTGAAGGTAACCACAAGGATGCGCTCCACAGGCAGGGCATGTTCCATGACAAGGCGCACAAAAAGACTGGCAATGGTGTGAGTTTTTCCCGTTCCCGCACTGGCCTCCATAAGAAGGGTTCCTTCAAGGGGGGTATTCACGGGATCAAAGGAAGGCATGAATGCCATTATTGATTCTCCTTCAGCACTTCCATAATGGGTAGCCAGATGGTTTCGGCCATTTCTGCAAAAGGGTCTTCCAATGGATTCCTACCCCGCCACAGAAGAATATCCGCAGGGCTTGACTCCCTGAAGTGAAAATCACCTCCCTCCCAGGCAGTGATCAAAACCTCTTCCATCTCCTTGAATGACTTCTTTTTCAGAAAGGCTTCTGCCCATAATTTTGAAATGGATGGAAAAAAGGGAACAGGGCGAAGACTTGCCGATTGATACAGCTCCATGAAAGACCCCAGATGGGCAAGAGCCCTGTCCTGAGCAAAGGACCCTGCATAAAAAGAGCATCGTTGCCCGCCTTTTTTTCCCATGCCCACAAGATGCAGATCCTGCTCCATGCCCAGAGAACGGCGAACCAGAAACCGCAACCACCCTATCAACAAATCTTTAGCCCGCAGGCTTCCCGGCCGCCACCGTTTCTCACCGTCTCCATGAATGCGGGAAAGGGTGCCTTGCAGGTACCCTCCCCCCACTTGCAGAACAAAGGGCTCCTGCTCCATACAGATTTCTCCGGCCGTATCGTTAACCAGCCCAGCCAACGCCCGCGCCTCCATCATCAGGGCATCCACATGGTGTTGTCCCGGTGTACCCATGGGCAGCCGTCCTTCTGCCTCCAGCCTTTCCAGAACCACGGCCCCATCTCTGCCTTCCAGAAAAGCTGTACCCAGGGCTTCCTTAATGATGTAAGCATCCAGCCCGTTCAGTGTAAAATTTTCCCGGTCTTCCGGAGCTTCCTCTTCCCTTTCCATGGCAAGGCCAAGGATACGCTTGAGGAAAAAAGCCGAAGGATCTTCATAAAAACGGATCAGGTCTTCCAGAAGAATGGTCCGGGGCTGTGCGTCCGGTTCCAGCCTTCCATCCTGAAAAACGGCATGTGCAGGATCTTTTTTAGCATACAAGGCTTCGGCAATATCCCGGAAGGGCGCATGGAAAGAAAAAGGTTTTCCCGGTTTTGCTTCCTTTTCCACAAACAGCTTCGAAGAAAAAGGCTGCATGGGATGATTTTGCAAAAGTTGGGGCGGAAGCTCTCCCTCATCGCCTTGTACGACATCCAGAAGTTCCTGAACCAGCACGGAAGGCGGCAAAGGCTGATCATCTTCCGGACGAAAGCCCGTACAGGTAATCCAGAGTTTATCCCGCGCGGAAAGAAGGGTTTCCAGAAAAAGGTAGCGGTCGTCATCCCGGCTGGAACGGTCTCCCGGCCTTGGATCCTGCTGCATGATATCAAAGGCGGGCCTTGGCCGTGAACGGGGAAAAGCGCCATCGTTCATGCCGGAAAGGCAAACCACGGAAAAGGGAATACAGCGCATGGGTACCATGGCACAGAAGGTGATGCCACCGCCCAGCATCAGCCCGCCCTGCCCCGGCTTTTCCAGCCTCTGGCCCAGTACGGAACGCATCAGAGGAAAAGACAGCTTTTCCTTAAGATTTCCAAGCCGGGTTTCTTCCACAAAGCTATCCAAAAGAACACGCAGTCCCAGAAATTCTTCCGTGTTCTCCGCATCTTCATGGAAAAGGCCCTGCACCAGATCCCAGAGAAGATCCATCCATTCACGGGGACTGCGCTCCATTTTGGTTTCCCCGTAAAAAGCCGTCAGCCTGTCCATGAAGCCGAGAAGGCTGTTCAAGGTATCCGCCGCTTCCGGGCCCATGGGGTCATGGGGCAGGATACCACCTTTTTGCGGCATACCTCCCTCATCTTCCATGGCCATACCCAGCACCATACGGTCCAGCCCGAACCGCCAGGTCTGAGAAGCCAGACCCGGCAGATCCATGGCTTCCTTAAAGGCCGCATCCAGTCCCCAGCGGATGCGGGTATCCACCAGCCAGCTCCGGATACGATCCAGCCCTTCATCATCAAGGCCGATTTTTTTTGCAATGGGCTCTGCTTCCATAAGGTCAAAAACCTCCGAAGCACCAAAACGGGAATCCATGAGCTGCAGTACCCGCATAAGGAGACCGGCCAGACTGTTTTCCATGGCAAGAGGGCGCTCCGATATGGAATGGGGAATACGTCTGCCATCGGGTAAAGGCCGGCTGAATACCGCATCAATGTACGGAGCATAGGCACCCACATCGGGGAACATCACAAGAATATCCCTTGGCTTCGGGGGATTTTCTTGTGAAAAAAGACGTACAATCTGATCCCGCAGCACCTCCATCTCCCGCATGGGACCGTGGCAGCGATGAATGGCAATGGAGTCATCATTGTAAAGCATTGCTTCTGACAGCGCTTCTCCGGGAAGGAGGTCAAGGGAAAGAATGCGGGACTGCAGACGGTGCAGCAGGGTGTCCATACCCGGCTCAGGGGAGTGACGCCGTTCATCCCCTTTCATACCCGCCAGTCTGCGGAAAAAATCCTGCCCCGTGCGCCCCAGGGATGTCAGCAGGGGATGCCCTTTTTCCGCATGAAGATCTTCAGCAGAAAGACCTGTTTCTTCGGCCCTGATCACACTGTTTTCCCAAAATGACTCACAGCGCACTTCGCCCCAGTATTCCTGACAGGGATCCAGGAGATACCAGCGGATGTCCACGAACTCCGATAACTGCTCCATAAAATCAAGGTATAATGGAGGCAGGGCGGAAACCCCGAAAATAGAAATCCTACGGGGAAGTTTTACATTTTTTAAGAATACCGAAGCCTTCTGGAGCAGCATCACCCTGTGGGGAGCTTCCATGGCTTTGTGGAGCATGCGCCACAGCCCGGCCTGAAAGTGATCTTCTTCCCCCCTTTCCCAGCCAAGAATTCTGTCCGGCCGGAACATGAGATACTGATCAAAAAGGTCAGCCAGCATGTCCCCAAGCTGAAAACGCTTCAGAGGGTCATGGCCCATGTAGCGGGACACAGCCCCGCTGTCCGGTGAATCAGGAAGGCGGGCAAGGGCCTCAAAACAGGCCCACCGCAGGCTGTCCGGTTTCCAGGGATCTTCTTCGGGGAAAAGGGGTTTCAGGGGCCGCAACAGCCTTGTCATCAGGCTTGCCGGAAAAAGAAACCGGGCATGGGAAGCAATACCTGTCCATTTTGCCATTTCCATGGACAGCCAGCGTTCCATACCCCGGCTCTGCACCACAATGATTTCCGGCTCCATGGGGTCCGGCGGATCTTCCATGAGATGGGCGGCAAGGTTGGCCGCCAGTACTTCCATGCGGTTGCTCACAAATCGCTGCACTCAGGTCCTCTCTCTGGTTTTTTCTTTTTTCCGATGCATACTTCTGATACCGCCTTGTGCCGCAAACTTTGTCACATTTTTAAAGGGAATCATGGTAGCTGCCATCTTCAAAATTGTATAGGCAGAAATACAGAAAAATCAGAACAGACGGGTAATCTGCCGAATCATCCTAAAAACTGCCCGGCAGAAACCTGTGAGCCCTACAATATTCATGACTAAAAAAAACATTTGATGGCATACGGAACATCTTGAATAAAATTACCACATTGAATTATGATAGGTTCGCAAAAAGCCTAAACACTGTTAATAGCTGCACTGCTTGTTATGTAATTAGATTGACAGCCATACGGCTACTGTAAAACCTGATGGAGCCTCCCGAACTTTGGCAGGTCCATCCCATTATGAGTTATATTGTTACCCCTACTATACATACAATTCAGCCGGAAGGGTGTCAGGAAACAACATGAAACATGCCCGTTTACGGATTGCAGGACTCCTGACTTTACTTTTTTTCTGTGCATCCCTCCCCCTTTTTTCTTACGGAAATCCCATTACCCCGGAGCCTGAGTTTCCTCCCGTTCTGGAACTCAGCCTTACGGAAGCCATTCATCTGGCCCTTCGGCAGAACCGTACCATTGAGAGTGCCTATCTCTCCAGAATACTCCAAAAATTTGAACTGGGTCAGGAGATGACCCGTTTTTCTCCCAACCTCGACATCAGTCCTCAGGCCAGCACAAAAACCACAGGCACAGCCAGAGATTATGCCTCCGACGGCCCGGATACCACAAGATCCCGCACAGACAATTCCGACCTATCCCTTGTCAGTACCGTCTCCCAGAAAATTCCCACGGGCGGTGAAATGATCTTTGCCTGGGAAAACGGCTTTGAAAGCCATTATCACAAAGAAGACGCCAGCTCCGGTGAAGCACAGAGAGGTCTTTCCCAATGGTCTGTCGGATTTCGCCAGCCCCTGCTGAAAGACGGGGGGCTTGACTACAACACCGCTCCCCTCAGGCGTGCGGCCATGCAGGAAGAAAATAATATCCGATCCTTGAGGGATACCCTGATCAGCACCATTTCCGGGGTGATACAGGATTACCGGACCCTGTTATCCTTTTATCAGGACATGGAAGTACAGGAAGATGCCCTGACCAAGGCAAGGGAACAGCTTGAGGTCACCCGTACCATGATTGAAACGGGAAGGCGTGCACCCAACGAAATTCTCCAGTCGGAAGCCAACCTTACCCGGCAGGAGCTGGCCTTTGAGGAAGCAAAGGCACAGATGGACGATGCCCATCTGGCTCTTTTGCAACGTCTTGAAATTAGCGGGAACACCACCCTTATCCCAACGGAAAAAATCATCTACAAACCCATAGAACCCGTTTTTGAAGAATGTCTGGCACTGGCCCTTGAAAGGGATAATTCCTACCTCTCTGCCCTCACATCTCTGGAGATGGCAAAAATAAGACTTTCCGATGCAAAAAATCAGAGACTTTGGAATCTTGATCTGGAAGGAGGCTACAAAGATGGCTGGAATCACCGGAAAAACGATCCCTCCTACCGTCAGGAAGAGTGGTGGGTAGGCCTCCGCCTGAAAATTCCCCTGCCCCTCTACGGAGATCAGAAATACAACAGGGAAATGCCCCTTCTTTCCGCACGGATTCATCTCCGCAATGCCAACATGCAGCTGCTTACGGCCAGAGAATCCCTTGAAAACAATGTCCGCAATGCCGTTCGCCAGGTGGCCTCCAGCCTCCGGCGGGTGGAACTGGCCTCCAAAACCCGTCAGTTTTCTGAAGAGAACTTCCTTGTCAGCGAACTGCAATACAAGCTGGGGAGAATTTCCAACGCGGATTTCATCCGGGAACAGGACAAGCTCCGGGATGACAGGCTGGCGGAAATCAGGGCCATCATGACCTACCAGAACAGTCTCACCCGGCTGGACGCTCTGCTGGCCACCACCCTGGATACCTGGAACATCGCCTTTATCACCGAGCGCGCCGATCTGGAAGCGGAATATCTGGGCGGAAAAACCTGGATGCTCCACCGCTGAATCCAAAGGACAGACCAATGAATATAAAAGCTGATATTCAAAAAGATTTCCACCAGAGTGTTCTGGACAACATGAGAGACGGCGTTATGGCCCTGAACTTTCAGGGCAGCATTACCCTTTTCAACCCTGCGGCTGCAACCATTCTGGGGATGGATGCCCGTGTTGTACGGGAGCATACCTTTGCCGAGGTCTTTCTTGCTGCGGAAGAAGAAAACGATGCCTTCAATCAGATGGTTCTGGATGCCGTCACCCGAAAAAAAGTGGGACAACGGGAAACCGTTGCCTTTATCCGGCCCGACGGCCAAAAAATGACCTTAAGTCTTTCCTCCTCCTGGCTGCACCGTGAAGAAGAAAAAGAAGCCATGGGTGTGGTGGTGGTTTTTTCTGACATTACGGAGCTGACGGTTCTGCAGGAACAGGAAAGGAACAATTCCAGAAAACTGGCCAAGGCCTATGAAGAAATAGAGGCCAGCAACCTCAGGCTGACGGGGCTTCTTAAAAGGGTACAGATGGTGAGAGGGCTTGCCACGGCAGGTATCATCCTTTTTTTTGTGGGGCTTGGCTATTTTCATTTTCAGGGTTTTTCTAATCTGTCTTCCCCTGCAAAGGAAATAAAATCCGCACGAATGATGGCAGAAGGAACGCAGGGTATCCATACCGTAACAACCAGCCCCGTTACCTCCAGCATTTCCCTTTCAGGCCGTCTCCAGCCTCTGGAAGAAATCATGATTACGGCTCCCTTTGACGCAAAAATTCTTGAACGCCACTTTTCCTTTGGTCAGGTAGTGGACAAGGGCGATATTCTTCTGCTGCTGGATACGACTGAAACAAAAATGAAACTCAGGGAAGCAAGAAGCAGCTATATCAAAGCTCTGCAGAATTATGAAGAGCTGGCCTCATGGAATGAAAGCACGGAAATGGCAAGGGCCAGACGCAGTCTGCAACGGGCAGAAAGCAGCCTTGAAAATCATATCCGTCAGCTGGAGGAAGCCACCCTGCTTTTTGACAGGGGTATCATTCCTGCTCAGGAGCTGGACAGGGCAAAGCAGCAGGTGGAAACCAGCCGCATGGACCTTATCTCCAGCCGGGAAGAAATGACGTCCACCCATAAAAAGGCCAGTCCTGAAAACCTGAGCATTGTTACCATGGAGCTGGATAATGCCAGCTTACGGTTAAGTGAGCTGGAATCCCTCCTCGCCCAGGCCGAAGTACGGGCACCTGTGTCCGGCGTGGTGATTCAACCCGTGACAGAAGAGAGCAAAAAACAGTCTCTGGATCAGGGCGCCAGAGTGCAGGCAGGTACCGCCCTCTTTGCACTGGGAGACCTCAGTGGCCTTAAGGTGTTTTCCCGTGTGGATGAAGTGGAGATTGGAAGACTCTCTTTGAATCAGACGGTAAGGGCAAGGGGAGATGCCTTCCCCGGTATTATACTGGATGGATATCTTTCCCACATATCAGCGCAGGCAACCTCAGAAGGCAGCAGGGAAGCTCCGGGATTTGAGGTACAGGTAACCCTTCCTGAACTGAGCGCAAAAGCCGTTACGTCCATACGGATCGGTATGAGCGCAGACCTTGAAATCCTTATATATGATAACCCGAAAGCGTTACTGGTTCCCCTTTATCTGGTGCGGTCCATGGGCAACCATGCCATGGTGCGGATTATAAGGGATGACGGCAGCATGGAAGAACGGAAGGTGACAACGGGCATCACCACCCCGGTCTCCGTGGAAATCCTTTCAGGGCTTGAAAGCGGAGAGCGCCTCGGAGGATGGACACCATGAGCCTTCTGAAACTTGAAAACATCAAAAAATCTTTTACCCTGGGGCCTGTTCAGGTACACGTTCTCAAAGGTGTGAGCTTTGGGGTGGATGCCGGAGAAATGCTTGCCATCATGGGTACTTCTGGAAGCGGTAAATCCACCCTGATGAACATCATCGGTTTTCTTGACCAGCCGGATTCGGGCCGTTATCTGCTGGAAGGAAAAGAAACGGCCAAACTGTCCGACAGCGAACTCTCCGGTATACGCAACCAGAAAATCGGTTTTGTTTTCCAGCAGTTCAACTTACTTGGCAAACTCACGGCCCTTGAAAATGTTTGCCTTCCTCTGGTGTACAGGGGCATTCCTGAAAAAGAACAGAAACCTATGGCCATGGCAATACTGGAAAAGGTGGGAATGGGAGACAGGGCCGGGCACAAGCCCATGGAACTTTCAGGGGGACAGCAGCAGCGGGTGGCCATTGCCCGTGCTCTGGTAGGTACCCCTTCCATTCTGCTGGCAGATGAACCCACAGGTGCCCTTGATACCCGTGTGGGCCAGGAAATAATGAATCTTTTTCTGGAGCTGAACAGCACACATAAAATCACCACCCTCATCATCACCCATGATCCCCGCATTGCCGCTCAGTGCCCTGGAATCGTCCGCATGCAGGACGGATATGTTGCCAGTTCGGAGGAAAGCCGATGATCCTCAAAGCCAATCTCAGGGAAGCTGCGCGCTCCCTTATCTCTGCACGCCAGCGTTCCATCCTTGCCCTGCTGGGCATTGTCATCGGCATTGCTTCCGTCATCGCCCTGGTTTCCATCGGAACCCTTGCCCAGAGGGAAAGCATGCGCCAGTTTATGGAAATGGGAACGGATATTCTCTCCGTACAGGCGGAACAGGGTCGTGGCGGAGGCACATCCAAAGGTTTCAGGCTCCAGGATATCCTCATTATACCCGAAGGCCTGTCTTCCATCGCTACCGTAGCCCCCTATGCCTCCTCCTATGGAGAGCTGAGGAAAGACGGAAAGCGCATGGGCATCCCAGCCCTTGGCGTTACGGAATCCTTTTTTCACATGAACAGGCTCACCATGGCAGAAGGCCGCTTTATCTCCGATCTCGATGGCATCACAACCCATGCCTGCCTGAGCAGCAATCTTGCTGCAAAGCTGAAGGCTCAGGGCATTTCCACAGATCCGGGGAGCGAACTGTATTACGACAACCGTAAAGTTACCGTGGTGGGAACTCTGGAGCCCGTAGCCATGGGCGGCATGAGACCCTATGAAATTCAGGAAGGACTTCTGATGCCCCTTCCTGCAGTGCTGCGTATGTCTCCCCAGAGTATCATCAACACTTTCATGGCCCGTCTTTCTCCGGACTTCACCACAGGCATGGGAACAGAAGATCTCAACACTTATTTCTCGGCTCTTCCGGACAGAATGCAATTGCGTATCATGAGTCCGGAACAGATGATCGCCCATATGGAACGCCAGTTCCGCATGTTCACCCTGCTTCTGGGAGCCATCGGCAGTATCTCCCTCATTGTGGGCGGTGTGGGTGTGATGAATGTCATGCTGGTTTCCGTTACGGAAAGAAAACGGGAAATAGGTATCCGCCGGGCTTTGGGGGCCAGAAAAAAAGATATTCAGTGGCAGTTTCTCATAGAATCCGTACTCCTTTCCCTGGTGGGGGGCCTTGTGGGCAGCCTCATCGGTGTGGCAACCTCATGGGGCATTGCCCGGTATTCAGGATGGCAGTTTGAAATTATCCATGGCGCTTTGATCCTTGGTGTCGGCGTATCCGTAGCCATTGGTATCTTCTTTGGCTATTACCCGGCACGGCAGGCCGCTGCCCTGAATCCCATTCAGGCCCTGCGCACGGACTGATGTCCGGAAAAATGCAAGCCTGATACAACTTCTGGCTAGCGGCCATATCTGCCAAACGGGTGCAGAGGTACCCCGTCTATTGGCTCATGACGCACTCTTATGCGTAAAGCTTCCTGTCTCTGTGCGGAAACGGCAAAAACTCGCCGCCACAGGCAGACTGAACTTTTTGATCACCATAGCAGGCATCCGCAGGCTGCCTTTTTGCCAGCTCAGACAGAGTAGCGTTTCTTTCGCACAGAGTATTGTGAAACCCGAATCCGAAACGACTGCAACGTCACGGACAAACAGCCAGAGCGCCTTACACAAAAACCAGATCGGCAAAACAACAGTGCTGAATAGCAACCGGATAACAATTTGGAAAAAAACATGAGCGATAAAACCCCTTTGCCTCCCGATGTTGAACGCCTTCTCAAACTGATGGAACAGATCTGCCACGATCTTGTCTGGAACCGCTACGACCGGGTAGCAACCCTTTTTGAGCTTACCCAAAGCACCATCTGCCCCGAGCCCATCGCAAGCCTTGCGGAATCCTTCGGCATGATGCTGGTCAAAATCGAAGCACGGGAATTTCAGATGGAAGAAATGCTGAAAAACCTGAAAGAAACCAGTAAAGCCTTAGAGATTTCCCGCAGACAGCTACTCAAAGAAAACGAAGGCCTCAAAAAGGGTCTTATGGAACGATTTTCCCCCAAGCGCATTGTGGGACAAAGTCAGGCCATGCGCCAGATTCTGGACCAGACGGAACGCATAGCAGACACATCCGTAAATGTGCTCATCACAGGGGAAACGGGAACGGGAAAAGAACTCATCGCCAAAGCCCTTCATTATAATTCTACCCGCAAAACCAGACCCTTTATCGCCATCAACTGCTCGGCCATTCCGGAAAGTCTGTTTGAAAGTGAACTTTTCGGCATTGAGAAAGGGATCGCTACGGGTGTGAATATGAGAAAAGGCCTTGTGGAACAGGCTGGCGGCGGCACCCTCTTTCTCGATGAAATCGGGGATATGCCCTTACACATCCAGGCCAAAATTCTGCGGGTACTGGAGGAACGGGAAATTACAAGGGTAGGAAGCTCCACTGTCATTCCCGTTGATCTGAGGGTGGTGGCCGCCACGCACCGCGATCTCAAAACAGAGACAAAGGCCGGACGCTTCCGGGAGGATCTTTTCTTCCGCCTGAATGTCATATCCCTTGCCCTGCCTCCCCTGCGTGAACGGACCGGAGACATTCCTCTTTTACTCCAGCGTTTTCTGGATCTGCACTGTCGTCAGATGAACCGGCCCCTGCTCAAGATCAGGCCAGAAGCCATGGCTTGCCTCCTGTCCCACCACTGGCCGGGCAATGTACGGGAGCTGGAAAACGAGGTGGAGCGTGTTGTGGCTCTCTCCTATTCCGAATTCATCCGGCTGGAGGACCTGTCTTTGCATATCCGCCAGGAAAGCTCCGTTCCAGACAATCCTGTGCTTTCGGGAAACACAGAAAAAAAAGAGACCCTTGCCCTCTATGACGATGGCAGCAAAAATCAACCTTCGGGAAAGCACTTCTCTCTGGAAGAAAACGAAAAGGTACTGATTGAAAGGACACTGGAGGCCACTGGCGGCAACAGAAGCCAGGCGGCCCGTATGCTGGGGATCAGCCGGGAGGGATTAAGAAAAAAAATGAAAAAGCTTTTTGCCGAAGACTGAGCCGAACTATTCAGGTCGGCTCAAACGCTTACGCTGCCTGAATGGGTTCGGCAACAGCCTGTTCTGAAACAGGCAAAAAATCCAGATTGCCGCCCAAAGGGAAAAAGCCCCCCGGGAAAACCCATACCACAATCCCTTCAGCCCTTATTTTTTTCAGCGGTCTCCATGCGTTCCTTTACATCCGCCTCTATACGCTCCCTTCTTATGATGGTATCCGCATCATCACCGAAAAAGCGATTCCGCAGCTCTTCCATCTCTCTTTCTTTTTGAACAGAATCCAGATAGGGGTTCTGTTCCATAGCGGATTTCTGTTGCCGGTACACGTTTTCTTTTTCCTGCTGTGCCCTTACCTCCTGATCAAGGGCTTCCAGCCCTGCCACCACATCGTCACTGAAACTGGCCTGTCTCAGTTCCCGAATTCGTTCTCTCTTTTCTTCTTCCGAGGCCATCCGGCCAAAATCCGCCTGATGCACAGCCATAAGCTCCCGGTAACGCTGGTGGGCGTTCCCTTCTGCAGGTGGCGCTTCATCCCGGTCCAGCCGATAGAGAGAGTCCAGTTCTTCAAGGGCATGGAGCTTTTCACGGGAAATCGTTTCCGGATCCGTAATGATGCTCTTTCTCGTCATACGATACTGCGTTCTGGCCATTTCACTGCCAAAAAGCCACTTCGTATACTCCTCGCCAAGATAGGCCATACGAAAATTCCCTATGTCCTCCAGAATAACAAGACTGTCTTCCAGCGTACGGGGAAACGGCCGCAGGGCAAGATAAGCAGCCAGCGCCATTTCGCTTTCAATATACGGACGGTAAAAACTCAAAATAACTTCCGCACGCTCTTTTCCATGGTTTTCCAGCAGCCAGCCCCGTACAGCCTCCATGTGCTCCGCATAATCCCTGACCTGACCAAAGGACTGGCTCAGCCACGCAAACAGGTTCCGGACATCCTCCGGACTCTCTTCCATCATGCAATGCGGAACAGGATCTTTGAACCCTTCTTCTGCCCGAAACAATCCGGCACAGCCCCCCGCTGCTGCCCCATGTGCTTCCACGAATATGGACTGGGAGTCTGCTTCCAGCAAAAAAGCACCCTCGTTTCCTTCATGCCTGTTTTCCCAATAAAAATAAAAAACGACAAACAGAAGCAGTACCGGTATTCCGATCCAACGGATAAAATGGAGCATATATCCTTTCATAGCCAGCCTCCGGAATAAGCTATCCCTTCAGACCACCTGCCGGTCTGAAGGGATAGCTGTCAATAGCCACGGGCTTTCAGGTCGGCGGCTATATTTTTATAAAATTGCGGTGCATGGAAACCCGGAGTGATACCAAGCAGCATTCCCACAATATTCAGATGATCACAACCCGGAGAATACCAGGCACCTTCCTGTACTCCCCTGAACTTACCCCATTTTGCGCTTTCAACACTGACCAGTCCATCATTGGCTCCCTCAAGCCCGAGCATAATCAGCCAGGGAACCTGCATGAGAACACTGGGAGCACCCCATTTTGCCTTCGCTGCCCAGCTCTGATAATACACACCTTCCTTGTCCGGAGTATTGGGATTAAAAACCTGCCGCATATGATGCGTCGTTACGGCCCATCCATTGGCAAGGCTGTCCGGATTGCTGTCTCCCATGATAAGAGCATAAATCATGTCCAGAGAACCGCCAACAAGGCTATGATATTTTTGAGGAATGCCATTCATGATCATATCTGCCATGGCACTGCCCTGATGGGGACCCGCTATGCTGGTGAAACTTGCCGTATAGGGGGCAAGCCCCAGATTGCTGATGGCGTATCGGGAATAGAGAGCGCCATGGGAATGACCGATGATATTTACCTTTTCCGCCCCGGATATTACCAGAATCTCCATGACCTGATTTCTGAAATCCAGGGCCTTGGCTTCCGTGGAATCCATTCCATTGACCGCTGAGATATACACTTCTGCACCCGCACCTTCAAGGGCAGCGGGAATGGCACCCCAGTAATCCATGATCCCCGCAATCCTTGCGGATGCTCCCATGCCGTGGGCCAGTACCAGAGGATAACGGGTATCATACTTTGCATGGGCAGCGGGCACAGCCATACAGACCAAACAAAAAATGGTTACAAATCCTTTCCCGTACATGGCAAACTCCTTTTCAGATCGGTTTCCTGTTACTGCGAGCCAGAGCCGTCCCCTCGCAATGGTCTGCTGCTGCAGGGAAAACGCCTTGCACAGAAATTCATACTAACTCAGCACGAAAAAGCCGTCCCTGCAAAATAAACACAACTCTTATTTTGCGAACACTGTTCATGTATGCCCGATAAATATTCCTATACCATTGATATGTCAAGTATAAAAAAGTAAACCCATCACCATGCATCCCTTCCGAGCCATTCACAACCCGGGGAAGGTCTTTACAGAGAAAACACCTGATCAAAAATCCTGAAGCATCCATCGGCTTCTTCGCTAATGGATGCTTCAGGATTTTTGATGCGGAGTGGTCCCACCAGAGCATCAAAAACCGGACACTGTTTTTCCACTGGTATTTTTTTATTCCGCCAGATGCCAATAAAATGCAAAAAAAAGACAAAAGCTATGATAAAAAAGAGCATACGATGGAAAACACCGATTCTGAACACAGACAGATCATTGTGACACCGGATAACTGGCCATCCTTTTTCAAAAAAGTGCAGAAACAACTGCCTCCTTTTTTCCCCATCGGACAATGGACCCTGCACTGTGAGAGCAAAAAGCAAAACCTGATTCCTGCTGAAATGTGGCCGCCCCCCTTCACCCCTTTTCAAAAAAAGGAAGCTCCCCTATGCCTGCCTTCTTTTCCCTGACCCATGCGGAAAAACGCATCTATCTTACCCAGAAAATGCATCCGGAATCATCCATGTGGAATGTCCCCACCTCCTTCCGGCTGCCTTCCGGAGACGGGGATCTTCTGTTTAAAGCCGTGCAGCTTTTTCTGAAAAAGCGAAAGGATCTTCAGGTCCGGTTCAGGGAAAAGGATGGCATTCCGCAGAAGTACTTTTCAGACAGGGAAGACATTCCCCTTCTCATGCTGGATTTTTCAGAGAGAGATGAAAAAGACTGTATGACGTGGATGGTAAAACAGAGCAGAACCCCCATGCCCATGCTGGAACATCCCCTCCATGTCTTTGCCATTTTAAAGGGAACAGGCGGCCTTACCTTTCTCTATACCTGCTACCACCACATCGCCATGGACGGAACGTCCAGTGCCATGGCAGCGGGCCAGATTCTCCATATTTACAAGAGTCTTATGGAAGGCAGAAGCCCGGATCTGCCGGATTGTTATGATACAACCTCCCTTGTGGAAGCACTGGAGGCAGAACAGCGTTATCTCCATTCAGAAACAGCAAATCAGGACAAGAGCTATTGGCTGCAACGCTTTGACAACCTGCCGGAACCCCTTGATTTTGGAGGAAAACCACTAAGAGGCCCCCGGCCCTTACAAAAACTTGTCCGGTCCTTCCGTCCTTATACCACACAAAAACTTACGGACTTCTGCGCAGAGCATAAAACCTCTCCCTTCCGGGTGCTGCTGGCGGCGGCTTCCCTCTATTTTTGCCGGACCCTGAACCGAAAGGATCTGATTCTGGGTTCGGCCACGGCCAACCGCCACCCGAAATCCCTGAAAAACGCCATGACCATGAGCGTCAGTACCCTTGCCCTCCGCTTTACGGTAAAGGGTGAAGAGAGCTTTCTGAATCTGCTGGACCAGAGCCGCCGTCTTGTGAAAGAAGCCCTTGCCCATGAACGCTATCCCTATGATCTGCTCATGGCAGACCTTCGGTCTTTGCACGGAGAAAAACCGGACCTTATCAGCACCTCCTTTGTGGAATTCCTGAAACCGGATCTGCCCGAAGGCGGTGAAACCTGCTGGCACAATTATGGTGAATCGGAAATGGCCCTTACGGCCTATTTTTCCTTTCCCGGAAGAAAAAATATCGGAAAGACTGGGGGCCAAAATGCTCCGGCAGAGCTGATTTTCATGTATCAGGAAGAGCGCTTTGAACCCTGGTTCATGGAACAGATGGCAAGCCATCTGGAAGCCATCCTCCTTCAGGGAATGGAAAACCCCCATCTTCAGGTAAGGGAGCTTTCCTTTCTCAGTTCAAAGGAAAGGAAAACAATCATCGAGGGCTTCAACCCCAAGGAGGCCATACCCGAAAGCCGCAATACCCTTCCGGCCCATATGGAGGCACAGGCCCGGCGCAGACCCGGAGCAAGGGCTGTGGTGTGGCGGGAAAAGGTTCTGACCTACGGAGAACTGGACTCTTTATCCAATGCCCTTGCCCGAAAACTGCTGGCCATGGGAGCAGGCCCGGGAACCGTGGTGGGCCTTCTCATGGACCGTTGTCCGGAACTCATCACTGCCCAGGTGGCCATCCTCAAAACCGGTGCGGCCTTTATGCCCATTGATGCAGGGTACCCGGATTCCCGCATCACTTTCATGCTGGAGGATGTGGCGGCTCCCTTCCTCATCACCCAGACCCGCTTTATAGCGGAAAAGGATTTTCAGCACACCCTCCTTTTGAATATGGATGATCCGGATATTTTTGAAAAAGAAACATCCCCCCTGCCTCCGGCATCCTCTCCGGATGAAGCCTGTGTGGTGATCTACACGTCCGGCTCCACGGGAAAACCCAAGGGGGTTCTCCTCACCCATCAGGGCATCGCCAACATCATCCTTGCCACCATTCAGGCAGACGGCATCACTGCCCGTGACAAAATTGCCAAACATGCAAGTTTTTCCTTTGACGCCAGCCTCATGGAAGTGTTTGTGGCCCTTTTTTCCGGAGCAGAACTCCATCTCGTCCCCGAAGAAATCCGGCTTTCCTTAGGTCCGCTCAATACCTTTTATGAACAAAACGGCATCACATGGAGCTTTCTCACCACCCAGCTGGGGGAACAGTTCATGGAATTCATGGACAACAGTTCCCTTAGCACCCTGCAGGTGGGTGGCGAAAAACTGCGCACCTTCACCCCCCGATCCTATAAGCTTCGAAATCTCTACGGTCCTACGGAATGCTGCATCTATGTTACGGGGCAGCTTATTGAGCACATGGAAGAAAATATTCCCATCGGCCGTCCCATGCCCGGATGCCGCATCTATATTCTCGATGCCTTCGGCCATCCCCAGCCGCCGGGAATGGCAGGCGAACTCTGCATCGCAGGACCTTGCGTGGCCCTCGGGTACCACAGAAGAGAAGAAAAAACCGCCGAATGCTTTGTGGCCGACCCCTTTTACCCCGGCGAACGAATGTACCGCAGCGGTGATCTGGCAAGCTTCCGGCCCGATGGTGTGATTCTTCATCTCGGCCGCATGGACAGACAGGTGAAGCTCAGGGGCTTTCGCATTGAACTGGGCGAAATTGAAAATGCCATGCTGGAGATGAAAGGCATTCAGCAGGCGGCGGTGGCGGATTTCAAGGATAGCAGCAACAGGGTTTATCTTTGTGGCTACTATGCAGGCAAAGGCGTTTTGCCAAAGGATCTGAAAAAAGAGCTTTCAAAACGCCTCCCCGAATATATGGTGCCCCTGCATCTGATCCCTTTAGCTACGCTGCCCCTCAATCCCAGCGGAAAAATTGACCGCATGAAGCTTCCAAAGCCCGAAGTCCAGTTCACACAAACTCTGGAATATATACCTCCGGCTCCGGGACTTGAAAGCGAACTGACCGCCATCTGGGGCGATGTGCTGAATCAGACAAACCTCAGTGCCACCGCCGACTTTTTCCAGTGTGGCGGAGATTCCCTGAGGGCTGTGCGCCTGCAGGTGCAGTTGGCAAAGGTGCTGGGCCATGAGGTTTCCCTTTCCGATATTTTTTCCTGCACCAGCCCGAAAAACATGGCCGCATTTCTTGCAAAGCAGGACGGTACAGAACTCCGCAGCATAAAACCTGCGGCCAAAGCTCCCTGGTATCCGGCCACCACTGCCCAGCAGCAGCTTTTTCTCTTAAGCCGCATGGAAGGCATCGGCTGCACCTACAACATGCCCTTTGCCCTCCATCTGGAAGGGCCCTTGGACAGAAAAGCCCTGTCTTCAGCCCTTCAGGCACTGGTGCAGCGCCATGAATCCCTGCGTACCCGTTTTGCCATCAAAGAAGGCCGCTGTGTCCAGATTCCCGAAGATTCCGCTGCGTTGAAAATGGAGTTTCAGCAGACAGGCAAAGATGATCTGGATGCCTCCATCCGGAACTTCATCCGGCCCTTTGATCCGGCCAAAGCACCCCTCTTCCGTGTGCGGCTGCTGGCCATTCAGGAATCAGATGAACAGCATCACATTCTGCTTCTGGACATGCACCATCTGGTGAGCGATGGCGTGTCCGTGGGTATCCTCGTCCGGGAACTGGCAAGCCTCTATGGGGGGCAAACCCTTCCCGAACCCCTTTTGCAGCACAAGGATGTGACGGTCTGGGAAGCCGGTCGGGAAAAAGCCGCCGCCATGGAGCATGGAGCCTTCTGGATTTCCCTTTTTGCGGATCCTCCGGAAGCCTCCCTGCCTGCGGATAAACCCAGACCCCCCGGAGCAGACTTTGCCGGTGATGTGCATGTGGAAGTGCTGGAACCGGAACTGAGCGCAGGGCTTCAGGACATGGCCAGAAAATCCGGGGCCACCCTGCATCAGGTTCTTCTTTCCGCCCTCTCCGTTCTCGTGGGACGCTGGAGTGATGCGGAAGACCTTGTCATCGGCACCAGCACCGCAGGCCGGGACCTGCCCGGAGCCGAATCCCTTGTGGGCATGTTCGTGCGCACCCTTCCCACCCGGCACCGGCCCGAAGGACAGAAAAGTTTTGCCGGACTTCTGGCGGAAACCAGAGATCAGATGCGCCGGATTTACAGCCACAGTGCCTACCCCATTTCCTCCCTTTACGAAAAACTGGGGCTTAACCGGGGACCGGGCCGTCATCCCCTCTTTGACCTGAACTTTGTCATGCAGGAAACGGGGCTGGATGATGCGCTTACAAGCGGCAATTTGCGGCTAGCTGTGGAGTCTCTTCCCACCCAGACGGCCAAATTTGATATCTCCTTTGGAGCCAGACTCAGAAATGGCAGCATCCACCTGAGCGTGGACTACCGCAGCGCACTGTACCAGAAGGAAACCATTGCACGGATGAGCTCCCATCTCACCCGTATCCTCCGGGCTGTGACGGCGGACATGGAGGCTCCCCTTGCCTCCATAGACATGCTGGGACCGGAAGAGCGGCATACCCTGCTCCACCGCTTCAACCCCAGACCCACTCCCGGCCCTTTCTGGCCGACCGTAAGCCATGCCATTGCCCTGCATGCAAAAAATGCCCCCGATAAAATTGCCATTGTGGCCGGAAATCAGAAGCTTTCCTATGCAGAGCTTGACAAGAGGGCCAATGCGGCGGCAGCAAAACTTTTGGAAAAGGGCCTGCCAGCCAACAGCATCGTTGCTGTGGCTGCGGACCGATCCGTCTGGGCCGTGGCAGCCATGCTGGCCGCACTCCGGGCCGGAGCCGCCTATGTGGCCATTGATCCGGCGTATCCTGAAGAAAGAAAAAACTTTATCCTTGAAGATACGGCGGCGGATTTTCTTCTGGGTTCTTCGGAAAGCCTGCAGGCCTTTGGCTTTACGGGTGAAAGTATGGCCATGGATCAGCCGGATATGGGGAAAGGAGCAAGGGACCCCGGCAGGGCTGCGGGCGGTCATCAGCTGGCCTACCTCATCTTTACCTCCGGTTCAACGGGTCAACCCAAGGGAGTGGCCATAGAGCACCATTCCATGGTCAATTTCATCCACTGGTATGCCACCCACCACGGCATAGGCAAAGATTCCAGCACCGCCGCCTTTGCCGCCTTCAGCTTTGATGTATCCGTGGTGCAGATTTTTGCCCCCCTCACCGCTGGTGGCACCCTGCACATCATCCCGGAACAGCTTCGCCTTTCTCCGCCGGAACTGGATGCCTACTTCATGGCAGAAAACATCAGCCATGCCCATTTCCCCACCCAGTTTGCGGAACAGTTCATGCGCATGGTTGAGGGGCGCTCCCTGAAAACCCTTGTGGTGGGCGGCGACCGCCTCAGCCGCTACCGCATTGGTCCCTACAGGCTCACCAATGAATACGGCCCCAGCGAAACCACCATGGCCTGCCTCAGCTATGATGTACCCGCCGTCATGGAAAGACCACCCGTGGGCTCACCCGTGGCCAACTACCGGGTGTATATACTGGACAGCCGGGGCAGACTGGCACCCATCGGCATGCCCGGAGAAATCTGCGTGGCAGGAGCCGGTGTGGCAAGGGGCTACCACAACCGGCCGGAGCTTACGGAAAAAGGCTTTGTTCCGGACCCCTTTGCAGCGGGAGAACGCATGTACCGCACCGGAGACCGGGGCCGATGGCTCAGCAGTGGTGTGGTGGAATTCATGGACCGGCTGGATTTTCAGGTAAAAATCCGGGGATTCCGCATTGAGCCTGCCGAAATCGCCCGACGCATGCAGGAGGTGGAAGGACTGCTGGAAAGTGTGGTCATCGCCCGGGAGGAAGGTTCCGGCAACAAGGTGCTGGTGGCTTATTTCACGGCAAAGGAAAATCTGGCTTCCGAAACGGTGAAAGCCTATCTCCGCTCCGTACTGCCGGAATACATGATTCCCGTTCATTTTGTGGGCCTTGACTCCATGCCCCTCAATGTCAACGGCAAGATTGACCGCAAAAAACTGCCTGCTCCGGAACTGGCTGACCCGTCGTCCACCGCAGGGCCCCTTGAAGCCCGCACGGAAAAGGAGAAAAAAATTCTTGCCTGCTGGGAAGAGGTGCTGGGCCACAGAAACTTCAGCCCCCTTGATTCCTTCTTTGAAATCGGCGGAGATTCCCTCAGCGCCATCGCCCTTCTGGCGGGTTTAAGCGAATATTTCGACATTTCCGCATCGGACATCTTTGCCCATCCGTCCTTTGCAGAACAGACAAAACGTTTCAGGGAAGTCAGCGGTGGCAGGGCCAGCCGTCTGCTGCGCCTTCAGGAGATGATCCGGCCCCTGCCCGAAGACCCGGCCTTTGCCCCTGAACAGCAGGACTACGCAGAAGCCAGAAGCCGCATCTCCATGCTGGATACCCGTACCGTCCGTTTTCCGGAACATGTGCTTCTCACAGGGGCCACGGGTACCCTGGGAGTGGATCTTCTCAAAGAACTCCTCTCGGAAACATCCGCCCGCATCACAGCCCTGATAAGGGCCGGATCTCCGGAAGAGGGAAGAAAACGCCTTGCCTCCATCTATCACCAGCGTTTTCAGGAGGATATCAGCCTTCTTGCCGGAGACAGACTGCGGGTGCTGCCTGCGGATCTGGGGAAAGGATATTTCGGCATGGACGAAGCCTCCTTTACGGCCCTTGCCATGGACGTGGATGCCATACTGCATTCCGCTGCCCTCACCCGCCATTATGGTGCATGGGAGGAATTTGCGGAAGCCAATGTGGACAGTGTCCGCCATATCATGGATTTTGCCAAAACAGGCAAAGACAAGGAGCTGCACCATGTCTCCACCACTTCCATAGCCGCGGGCAAGGTGGAAGGCCGCAGCCGCATGCTGTTTTCTGAACTGGATCTGGATAAGGGACAAAGGGCCGATAACTTCTATGTAAAATCCAAATTTGAGGCGGAAAAACTCCTGCATGGGGCCCGGAAGGAAGGGCTTGCCGTCCGAATTTACAGGGCAGGCAACATTACCTGCGATTCCCTTACCGGGGCTCTGCAGCGCAATGTGGAAGACAACGCCTTTTACCAGCAGGTGAGGGCCTATGTGAACCTTGGGGCCGCACCGGACATGATGGATACCCGTAACATGACCTTTGTGGATCAGGCGGCAAAGGCCATCGTACTTCTCATGGGCAGACCGGGACTTTCCGGCCAGACCTTCCACATCCAGAACCCCCTTCTGCTCCAACTCTCCACAGCCCTTGCCGACCCGGCTCTGGAACTTTCCTGTCAGGCCACACCCTTTAGGGATTTCATTTCCTTTGTGGCAGATCATGCGGGACATAAGGGCTTTGAAGAATACGTGGAACGCCTGCTGCTCCATTCGGGATGGCAGGACTGGCTGCAGAATCCAGCCCAGACTGCCGCAGAAATCCGTGCGGACCGCACCGCAGACATTCTTTCCCTTCTGGGCTTTACCTGGAAAACACCGGGCCCTGATGATCTCAGGGGCTTTATCCGCCATGCCCTGAAAGACCGCATCCGCATGCTGCGAGCACTTGCCCCCTTCTCTTCCCTGAAGGAAGAAAGCCTCTTTACACTGGCCTGCCGCATGAAACCGGAATCCTTTGGCGGAGAAGATCGGCTTCAGACCGAAGGCCAGCCCATAGATGCCCTGCGATTTGTCATGGATGGTATTGTGGAAACCTACCGGCACAACCGCAGCGGCTGGATCGGCACCGTTCGGATAACCGGTCCCGGAGCCTGCACAGGGGAAGAGGCCCTGCCACCGGGCAGAAATCCCGGAGCAGGCAGCACGGTGGAAGCCATAGAACCTGTCTTTGCCTTCTCCGTATCCCTTGCAGACATGCGCAGTCTCATCCGGAAAGACCCGGATCTTGGGTTCATGCTGCTGGAAATAGCCTCAGGAAAAAATGATCAGGCAGAAAGGCTTTTTGTGGCGGTGTAAACAGTCTGCAGATTTTCAGCTGATTTCATGACGCAGAGAGGAATTCATTCCCCACTCCGCTGAAACAAAAGCAAACGTTCTTCCGTTTTATAGTGGCTGTGACCTTCATCAGAACAGCGGACATCAATGTTCTTCATAAAAAGAACACTGTCATCCATTTCATTGCGGAGGGCTTGTTTGAATAGAAATGGAATCTCAATATTGTTTACAGACTCGCACTATCCAGATGCAGAGTCCCGGATACACAGCTCTGGGAAGTCCGCTGCAAGGATGGATTCGGCGCTTTACCGGCCTGCAGAAATGCCAGCATTATAAATACAACGGCCGGTAATACCCAATACCAGTACCTTACAATCACCAACCCCTTATAGGAAGGGTGGGGCCGCATTGTATCCTTATCCGGCATTGTAAGACTGCCCTTGATCCAGCCGTATGCAACCATGCCAGCAAAGCCCCCCAGAAGGAACAGACCCACAGCCAGACAATACAGCGCCGCACCTTCCAACAGCGTCCCCACCTCCGGATTCCAACGATCAGCAAGGAAGAAAGAATCCTGTCCAAGGAGGTACAGGCCACTGAAGAACATGGCCAGCGCCAACATAACATTCAAAACAATTCGGAATTTATTCATAATCTATGCTCCTGATGCCACGAACACACGCCACTTTATAATGGAAGAAAAGCGGCAACAAACCACCCGTTGCTGTGCTGGCATTATTGGGTTCCTTCCCCACCCGGCAGGCAAGCAGCCTGATTTTTGACCGGGCTTAAAAAGATCCGCCATGAGAAAGGGGGCGGCATACGATATGCCATTGTCCTGAACCTTCCCATGACTAAAGCCAGGGGCTTGGCGGCGACATTCGGTAAATCGGGTTGAACGATGAATACTCAGTCTGTTTTACCCATTTTTCCTTTAAGAAAGGGAACATAAGCCATATCGGTCTGTAAGATGTGGGTATGAAGCCAGTCTTTGAGAAAATCCATAAGATCCATGGTGACCGTTGCCTTTCCGCTCTCAAAATCCCTCTGAATCCCGGCAACCCTGGCCACAAGATTATTGTGAACCTTTCCGTGGGATCGGCTTTCCGGGTACCCGTATCTGGCAAAAAGCTCTTCCTCATAGGCAAAATGAGATACGGTGTAGTCCGCAAGCTGCTTAAGGATACTCCCCAGCTCAGCGGCCCCTTTTTGAAGCCGCATGGCCTTGTGAAGCTGGTTGATCAGTCGTACAAGCTCTCTGTGCTGGGCATCTATGGACTGTATGGATGTGGCAAGGCGTGGAGTCCACGGCATCAGATCCGGTATATCCGCTGCCTTCAGCCCGGACGCAAGATGTCCGGTCGTCCCCTTATTGGACACCCTGAAAACGGCAATCATTTCCCTGAGGCTTGAAGCCAGAAGATCCAGATCCTTTGCGCTGATGCTCATATGTCTGGACCGGCCGGACATTTCCGCCGCCACCGTATCCACGGTGGCAATATCCCTTGCAATTTCCGATGCCACAAGGGAACTCTGGGCCACGTTTTCATTCACTTCCCGAATACCGATGGAAGCCTGATCAATGTTCGCCGCCACCTCGGATGCCGTTGAAGACTGTTCGTCCACGGAAACAACAATCTCATTTACAATCTGGTCCACCTGAGAGATCACATGGGAAATGGTTCCCACTTCCTCTACGGTCTCACGGGTGGATGACTGAATTCCCCCTATCTTTTCACGGATAATCCGGGTGGCATCCGCCGTCTGCTCTGCCAGTTTCTTGATCTCACCGGCCACAACGGCAAAACCCTTGCCGTATTCGCCAGCACGCGCCGCCTCGATGGTGGCATTGAGGGCCAGAAGATTGGTCTGCTCCGCAATTTCCGTAATCAGCTCCGTCACATTACCAATTTCCAGAGCTGCCGCACCCAGAGTGCCGACCTTACCGGAAACCACATGTACCTGATTTCTGGCTTTGGTTGAAATGTGAAGAGCCTCCCGGCAGTTTCCAGCCACTCCTGAAATATTGATCTGCATCTGTGCGGCGGCCTCTGCCACCATGCCGATGTTGGTGGACGCTTCTTCGCTGGCCGCTGCCACCGTATGCATGCTGGTATTCATCTCTTCGGCTGCGGCAGCAACAGAATTGGAGCGGCGGTACAGATCCGCCGATTCCGCCTCCATCTCAGCAGAAACCATGGAAACCTCAGAAGATGCCGCCGCTATGCTCTGGGTTTTCCCGCCAACACTCATGATAATGTCATCAAGTGTGGCCACAAACAGATCAAATCCGGCCGCAAGGCTGCCGATTTCATCCTTTCTCACAAGCCCCATACGAACGGTGAGGTCCCGCTCTTTTCCTTTAATGGCCTTGCGCAGGCTGGCATTCAGTTCTCTGACGGGAATAAGAAAAATGCGGTTGAACAAAAAGCCCATGGCAAGCATGACAAAGAGCAGGCTGGCTGCTGCGGCCAGCCCCATACGAATCAGCATACCATGGGAAAGGGTATGGGGCATGGCGCGAACATCTTTATAAATCCCTCCCAGTGCGGCCCTGGCTTCGCCATTCATACCTGCTGTATCCATTGCCTGAATCTGTTCTGCTATACCGGCAGCAATGCGGGAGCTGTGATCCATCTGCACATGGAGGAAAGCCCACAGCATGAAAATCAGAGCCAGAATCACCACAAGCAGGAGCGACCCTGCAATTTTAAAATCCAGACTTTTTTTACCAAACGATGCTACCATGGGTACCTGCCTCAACCACTAAAGTCCATACAAAAGCAGAGCGCCACCAGCTGGGCCTGCTGAAAAGCCATTGAAGCAGAATATATAAAAAACGGCCTGTCCCGCTCCATCCCGAAAACGGCTATTGATACTCCCGGCCTTTCAAAAATTCAAACCTAAAATGACAGATCCGCGCGATTCTGTCAGCAAAGCCAAAGTCTCTATACCAGACTCCGGCTCCAGACACCCAACGATTCCTGGACAGAATATCACAAGGTTCCGTCAGAAGACGGGGTGATCCTCACCAGTTCCACACGTCGGTTTTTTGCCCGTCCTTCCGGAATCTCATTAGTGGCAACGGGAGCCAGCGGCCCAACCCCCTTCGGAATCATACGGCCCGCCTCTATGCCGGATCTGACCAACTCATCCACAACAGCTTTCGCCCGGTTTTCAGATAAACGGATATTGAAATCCAGTTTGCCCACACCATCCGTGTGACCCACAACATAAAAACGCTCACTACTGTTTTGCTTCAGATAACGGGCTATCTTACCAATCGTTTCAGAAGATTCAGCCTTGACCCGGAATTTTCCCGAATCAAAGAGAATACCATAAAAAGCACTGAAGCCCTTTTCTTTCAACTCCGACTCAAATCCGCCTGTAGCCTCTCCCACCACAACCTCAAAGCCTGTTTCCTCCACCACATCCACCCGAAATCCCGGCTGGGGCCAGCCAACGGCTCCTCCCTGAGTGATCATCACACTCACATAAACAGTTCCCTGCTCTGTTTCTTTCTTAGCTGTAATATAATGATGAAAACGGGCACCGGTTATGGGACCGGAATTACGAAAACCATAATCACTTTCAAAGGGATTTTTACCATACCACTGATTGACAAAGCGCGACCCGGCATTTTCCGGAGAACAGGAAAAAATTTCCGTAAACCCGGCCTGCTCCAACCAGATACGATAGTACCGGTATACCTGATAAGGGGAGTTCCCCTCACCTCCCCTGTAAAGGGTTTGGGAAATACGTCCCTCCACTTCCATGATATCCTGAATTTCTGCAATCCGATTACCGGCTTTGTCTGTGTGGCTGTGTACGGGGCCGGCAACCAGATCATACCGGCCAAACTCTGCCACTTCCTGATGATGAACCTCAGCACCACTCATAACCGGCGGCATATAGCCCTTCCATTTTTCAGAAGCATGGGCAGAAAACACAGCCGTAATGGAAAAAAAAAGAACCATGATCATAAGGGTGTACTTCCCTAATGCGGCACCCAAGGACCGAACAAGCAGCATAATCGCCTCCTGGTATAAAGATATGATCAAGCCTGGATTGCATGCTCTTCCACCTGACACAGGGAACATGACCATAGCATATTTCCTGCATGGCAGCATCCCTGCCTCCATCTTGAGATGATCATTGTGCCCTTTCTGCCCAACTGCGTGAGCGCGGGCATCCCCAGGTGAAAACCCGCTTCTCAACAAAAAAAATCCGCAGCAGCCAAAGCTGCTGCGGATTTTCCATCTAATGCATCATCCCTGTTCTAGCATATTATGAAGAAGCACCGGAGACACGTGGAGTCAGGCCTTCCTGAGGCGTGCCCCCGGGGATCCTGCCCGGAGCTCTTGCAAATATGGCCACCAGCACACCAACAGAACAGGCAATACCCGCCACAAGGAAAGCATTTTCAAAACCAATGGCTATGGAAAGCCTTGGCGCCGTAAGGGCGGCAACACCATAAAAAAGGAAAATGGCCCCATAATTATTACCCACATTAGCAAGGCCAAACCATTCTGCCGTAAGCGTTGGCAGCATGGCGGCAAGCCCACCGAAACAAAAACCCACCACACAGGTCGCCACCAGGAAACCTGCATAGGTCATAGGTATCAATGCCATGTAAAACATAGCCAGGCTCAGCAGCACAAAATTAGCAAGTATGGAAGGCTTTCTTCCATACTTGTCCGATATCCATCCCCACCCAAGACGACCACAGGCATTGAACAAAGCGATGGTCACAACAGCATTCCCTGCGGCAGCAAGACTTAATCCAAGCATGCTCATGCCGATATTGGCAGCAACGCTGATGATCATCAAAGCAGCGGCACTGCCAAAAAACATCCAGACAACCAGCATATAAAACTGAGGAGTCCGCATAGCCTGAGCCGTTGAAAAACGACGGCTCCCAGCGGGGGCTGCCCCTCCCTTAACAACAGGAGGCGTCCAGCCGGGAGGCCTGTAACCTGCTGGAGGTACAGACAGAGCCATGGCACCCGTAACAATCAGAACGCCATAAATACACCCCAGATACAGGAAGGACTGGGACACCCCAAAGTTTTCTATAAAAATCAGAATAACAGGTTTGAATACCATACCCCCCACCCCCAGAGCAGCCAGTATAAGCCCTGTTATCAAACCTCTTTTTTCCGGGAACCATTTCACGCAGGTAGCAAGGGGAGTAACATAGGCCGCACCAATTCCGATACCTGCAATCACACCATAGGTAAGGTACAGAAAATAAATATTGGTGGCAAAGCTGGCCAGCCCCACCCCAAGCCCCGTGAGAACACCGCCGATAACGGCCACCTTACGTGGTCCAATCCTGTCCTGTATCCGACCAGCTATGATAACAGCCAGTGAAAAGCATGCCAGCGTAATCGAAAAAGTAAACACTGTGTCCCCCGGCGTCCACCCATAGGCTTCCACCAGAGGTCTGTTGAAAAGGCTCCATGTGTAGATGGCACCGAGACTGAGCTGCATGAGGAGAGAGCCTCCCACCACAAGCCATCGGTTGACAACTTTTGTTTCCTGAGCGTTTGCTTCCATGAATGCCCCCTTTGACAGGTTGGTTTAAATAATGATCCTTTTGATAAACATCGTTTAGCAGGATAGTGCAAAATAACCGGAAATCCTCCCTCAGAGGAGAGATGGGGGGGGAGGAAGGATTTCCGGCAGGGGAGAGAAAGGGCCAACCCTATAAAGCCCTTTTATCTCATACAGCCATGCGGATATCACGGGTCAAAACAGAAGGATGCAGCTTCCGCTTCCATATATTCATGCGTGACGCTTCCTGCATCAGTTCTTCCCTGTAATCGGGATGGGCAATGGCGATCAGCGCTTCCGCCCTCTCCCAGGTGCTCTTACCCTTGAGATTGGCCATACCGTGCTCCGTTACAACCCAGTGAGTCACCGTTCGGGGCAAAGTAACAATGGTACCGGGTTCCAGCGTAGGACGGATCCGACTCTTACGGTTTCCATTTTTATCCGTTGTTGTGGAACGCAGGCAGATAAAACTTTGCCCTCCTTCAGAATGATAACAGCCAAAGGCGAAATCAAACTGACCGCCCGTACCTGAAATCTGGCGAATACCCGAAGATTCACTGGAAATCTGACCGTACAGATCCACTTCCACCGCATTATTGATGGAGACCGCCCTGGGGTTGGATGCAATACGGGCAGGTGCATTCACATAGTCCACTGGGAAACTGGCACAAAGGGAATTATGATGAATGAAATCATAAAGCCTTTGGGTTCCGAGGGCAAAGGTATAGGTCATTTTGCCCGGAAGATCCCGCTTGAAACGCCCGGAGATACGACCGGCTTCATACATGTCAATATAGCTGTCCACAAGCATTTCCGTATGCACACCCAGATCCCGGATACCGGAATCGGCGATGAGGCGGCCGATGGCATTGGGAAGCCCGCCAATTCCCAGTTGCAGGCAGGCTCCGTCGGGTATACGGGCCACGACATGTTCTGCTATTTTCATGTCTTCTGCCGATACCGCCGGCTCCTTGAGACAAAACAGGGGAGAATTGTCCGATTCCACCACATAATCCACCTCGGAAATATGCAATGCTTCATCATATCCACCCTGACATACCGGTATACTGGTATTGACCTCGACAATGACCGTACGGGCACTTTCCGCCTGAGCTCGCTGTATGGAGTTGGCGACTCCATAGTTGAAGAACCCATTTTTGTCCATGGGAGCACAGCGAACCATAAAAACGTCCGTTTCAATATCCCGCTCATAGTAACGGGGGCCTTCATGATAAAGAACGGGAATGTAACTGCACAAACCCTTATCGTGAAGAATGCGGTCGCCACCCGTAAAATGCCAGTTATTATAGATAAAATGTTCACCGCCGGGGTCTGCCGTAGCCACGGCTGCAAGACCGGGGAAACCCACAGCCCGAACTTTCACCTCTTCCAGCTCCTCCGCCCTTCTCGCAAGGGCCGCATCCAGTGTCAGCGGAGCACATAAAAAATTTCCATAATCCACCCACTGGCCCGAACGAATCAGGGATACGGCTTTCTCAACGGAGACTTTTTTGGCATGATAAAGGGCCTGCACGTCCATGATGACCTCCTTTGGTTGGTGGTGCCCAAGCGGCATTCGACTATATGCCAACCATATGCAAAACAGAGGCCAAAAACATAAAGCACCGAAATAATAAGACTTGTCGAAACACGCAAGATGCTTTGCAGCATAAACAGCAAAACCATACGACAAAAGTGCCGCATGGTTTTGCAAAAAATAAACACTGTTTACAAGCGCGCCCTGTGATTGCGGCCGAGTTTGACGTTACGACATTAATGCCGTATGGTACGACACATACGCCGCACTATTCACCCCGCAGGTCATACCGCGCCATTTTACGCTCCAAAGTTCTTCGGTCAATTCCCAGCATTTCTGCCGTATGTCCCCGATGCCCCTTACAGCGCCTCAGAGTTTCCATAAGAATCTCCCGTTCACGCATAAACAGACGCTCCTTGAGATTCTGTATCTCTCCAGGCCGCATTTCTCCATTTACATCCCCTTCTTCCATAAGGGGCAGATCCAGGCTTCCCAAAGTCACATAACGCTGGAGAACATTCTGAAGTTCACGCACATTCCCGGGCCACGTATATTTTGAAAAAGCTTCCATTATTCTGGCATCCAGTTTTGGCAACCCACCATCATGTTCCATGGCCGAAAGAAAATGCTCCACAAGAAGGGGAATGTCAGACGTTCTTTTTCGCAACGCTGGCAGATGAATGGGAATGATATGAAGCCGGTAGAAAAAATCCTGACGCATCCGGCCTTCCGCAACCATACCCTCCATATTCCGGTGGGTTGCCGCGATGATACGGATATCCGTTCTGACATGTTCCCTTCCGCCCAGAGGTCTGAAACCATTTCCTTCCAAGGCCCTCAATAATTTTACCTGCATGGACAGAGGAATCTCGCCCACCTCATCCAGAAACAGTGTACCGCCGCCTGCCATCTCGAGAAGCCCTTTTTTGTCTTCCGCAGCCCCGGTAAACGCGCCTTTTTTATAGCCAAAAAATTCACTTTCCATAAGGGTTTCCGGAATAGCACCGCAATTTACAGGAACAAAAGGCTTATCCGCTCGCGGACTCAGGCCGTGGATAGCCTGCGCCACCAGCTCCTTTCCCGTACCCGACTCTCCGCGAATCACCACAGCCGCACCACTCCCCGCGGCCTGCAGAATACGATCGTAAACACACTGCATTTCAGGGCTTTTCCCTACAATACCGTGAAAGCGGTAACGATCCTTCATGCTGGATTTGAGTCGTTCATTCTCTTCCATCAGCAAGGCAGCCCGGGAACGCATGCGCTCCTCAGCCATCTTTCTTTCCGTAATATCCACCATAACGGTCTGGCGAAGCAGTACGGACCCGTCTTCACCACCAATCGGAGTAGTAACAATGCTGTACCAGCGTTCATCCAGAGGGTCAAGCCGCTCCACTTCCAGGGTTTTCCCTGAAAACACCTCATCATTTTCACACCAGAGGCAGGGCTCCGTCCGACCATACACCACCTCATAACAAGGTCCGGAGTTCGCATCCTTTCCCGTCCGCTCCCCAAGCGGCCCGTTGATATAGGCCAGACGATAGTCCCTGTGGCAGGTATAGAGAAAACCGGTAAAATGCTCCACAATGGCACGGAATTCGGCTTCCCGCTGGCGCAGGGTTTTCACAACTTCCTTTTCGGCAGTCACATTCACAAGGGTTGCCACGCTGGTCGTGGTGCCCCGTATCATATCCAGCTTAATCAGAATATCATGGATCTGGCCATCCCTGTTCATAAGGCGACACTCATACTCACCGGGAGCTGCAGCAGGATCATTCCGGCGCAGATGGTGATAGCGCATCATCCTTTCAAGGTCCTCTTTCACGGCAAACCGAAGCCAGTCGATCTTACCTTCTATCTCTTCCTTCGAGTAACCAAGAAGCTCCTCGACCCTCTCATTGATACGGCTGATCGTATAATCTGCCTCTATGACAATGGTCGGTGCCGTCGATTTCTCAAAAATCATCCGATAAAAGCGGGCATCTTCTTCCGCTTTTTCCGCCCGTTCCTGCCAGACAACATTCTGACTGTCCTTCATAATGTGCTCCCCTCTTCCGGATCCTGCCAGACCCTTTCCCTCACGGTATCAGCCCTGTTCCCACACCCATCTGCAGGACTCATCAGAAGACCTTCCCATCCAGACAATCACAGCCACAGGTATTCCGCGCCAAGGGTCAGCCAGGCCACCAGAAGATACCGTCCCGCCTTTCCCATTGTCATAAAGATCAGAAAACGGGTGGTTTTCATTCCCAGCATTCCCGCAGCCAGCACAAGGGGATCACCGATCACCGGTACCCATGAAAAAATCAGAACCCAGGATCCATACCGGGAAATCCATTCCCCTGAACGCTGTCTCTTTTCATCGGAAATACCCAGATAACGACCCGCGTTTCCTCCAACCCAGAGACCGATGTAAAAGGTAGTGACAGCGCCCAGAACATTACCCAGAGTCGCCGCAAATACCGAAGTCACAGGATCTTTACCATTCAGAAGGGCTGCGATAAGCAGCACCTCCGAAGCACCCGGCAACAGGGTAGCGGCAATAAAGGCAGACAGAAAAAGCCCCGCCAGCCAAAGCTCATCGGAAAAAGAAAACAGTGTATTCAAAATGATTACCGCTTTAAAGTATAAAAGTTCAGATCACCCGTCACACGGACAGGCGTACACCTTACCATACAGGACAAAAGGGCCTGCATCCCTGATGCAGTACAGCGGCGGGGGAATGGAAAAACTCTTTTTTTACTGTAATTCGGAAGAGGGAATTGGCTTTCAGCCTATTCTTTGCCCTTTCTTGACGCTGAGCATCTTCCCCCGTATACTTTCTGCCGTATTCTTTTGTCCCCTCAGGCCAACAAACACGGAGGTTCTATGGAGTCCCTGGAAGAGTTTATAGCAACAACCATTGATGTATGGAACAATGGATTCATGGGTATTCCCATAGCGCGGTATCTTGCAGCGGCCAGCATCCTGCTCTTTTTTCTCATGCTCAGACGTACGGTGGTTCAGTGGTCCCTCAATTATCTGAAAAAATTAAGCGGCAAAACATCTACCCGACTTGACGATGAAATTGTTGCTTCCCTTGAGCCTCCCATAAGGCTGCTCCCTATCATCCTTGGCATATTTTTGGGACTGCGCTTTCTTCAACTGGAGGGATCAGCCGCCCTCTTTTCTGAAAAATTCGTACGATCCATGATTGCCTTCATGATTTTCTGGGCACTTCTCTCCGCCGTCCCTCCCATTTTCAGACTGATGGACCATGTCAAAGCCCATGTGGGAGCCGCCCTTCTTGACTGGGCTCACAAAGCCGTAAAAGTCGCCATCGTTGTCATAGGAGCGGCTACCATACTGGATATGTGGGGCATTAAAGTCGGCCCCATTCTGGCGGGCTTTGGTCTTTTTGGCATTGCCGTTGCCCTGGGAGCTCAGGATCTGTTTAAAAACCTCATATCAGGCATTCTCATTCTGACCGAACGCCGCTTCGGTATAGGCGACTGGGTACATGTGGAGGGTGTAGTGGAAGGAACGGTGGAAGAAATCGGCTTCCGGTCAACCCGGATCCGTCGTTTCGACAAAGCACCGGTCTTTGTCCCCAATGCAAGACTTTCCGATAATACACTCACCAATTATTCATCCATGACCCACCGGAGAATTTTCTGGACCATCGGTCTTGAATACCGCACCACCCTTGAAAGCCTTCGCAGAATACGGGATCGGATCGAAGCCCATCTTCTTGAGAATAAAGCCTTTGTCAATCCACCGGAAGTTCCTCTTTTTGTCCGCATAGACCGTTTTTCCGATTCTTCCATCGACATTATGATCTACTGTTTTACCCGCACAACCTTGTGGGGTGAATGGCTGGTCGCCAAAGAGTCTCTTGCCCTTGAAATTAAAGCCATTGTGGAACAGGAGGGAGCCTCATTTGCCTTCCCGAGCCGGTCTCTTTACTTCGAAAACATGCCGGATACGGAACAGGCACAGGTCTTTATTCCACCCGCTTACCAGGAAAAAACCCTATGATGCCACTCTGTCATCAGCTTCTTCAGCTGGCCGAAAGGGCAAGACAACTCCATGGTTTTCTTTCTGCCTCAGAACAATGCATAGGAGGGAACCTTGATCTTGATTATGTGATGATCAGACCATCCGTCCCGTTGGCCGAAAAAGTTTCTGTCAATGAATCCAGACCCACGGCCCGCTTTCCCATGGCGCACACCCAGACTGTTCCGGAAGGCCCCCTTTTCATGGATGTACCCGGTGATAACGGGATCGCTCCAGAGATACTGCAGCAGATCGCCGATATGACCGGACGTATTGCTCAGGTTCTGCACAGAAATATTTCCACCTATGAACACCTTCGCATGTATAAAACCGTTTTTGAAACAACGGGGACGGGTACTATCATCATTGAACAGGACATGACCATCACCTGTGCCAATGCAAGATTCCAGGAAATGACAGGATACACCCGGGAAGAAATCCATGGAAAAAAACGATGGTCTGAGTTCATTGTTCCCGAAGACCGGGACCGCATGCAACAATACCATTACGGACGACGAAAACCGGGGAATAAGGTTCCTACGGAATATGAATGTCGAATTACAGACCGTCATGGTCGCATCATGGACATTTACATGAAAGTAGGGGTTATTCCCGAAACCCAGAGAAGCATTGCCTCCTTTCTGGATATCACCACACGGAAACAGGCAGAGAACTCCCTGCGCCAGCGGGAATCCCAGCTGAACGCCATCATCGAAAACTTTGAGGGCTTTATTTTTATCTATACCCGGGATCTGCGGGTACGGTACATGAACCGGCTCCTGACCGAACGTATAGGCATGGATGCAACGGGAGCTCTCTGTGAAGACGCCCTGCCGGGCCTGGAGAGTCTGTTTACCTTACCCGTAAGGGAAAGGGTCTTCAGCGGAGAGACCCTTCGCATGGAAATTGAATGCACCCCCACCAGCCAGTGGTTTTATGCGGTCAGCTCCCCTATTTTTGACAGCAGCGGATTCGTGGATCGCATTCAGGTCATGCTGATTGATGTCACCCTCAGCAAAATGGCAGAAGCCGCCCTGAAAGAAAGGGAAGCAACGCTTCAAAAGGAGAACAAGCTCTTACGCTCCGGCCTGAGGGACAGGTACAAGTTCGGCAACATCATAGGCAAAAGCCCGAAAATGCAAGATGTTTATGACCTTATACTAAAAGCTGCCGCCTCCAGCGCCAATGTCATCATTCTTGGAGAATCCGGTACGGGTAAAGAACTGGTGGCACAGGCCATTCATCAGCTCAGTTCAAGAAAGGACAAGGCCTTTGTGGTTGTCAATTGCGGAGCCATTCCCGAAAATCTCATGGAAAGTGAATTTTTCGGCCATGTCAGGGGCGCATTTACCGGCGCTGTGACAGATAAAAAAGGCTACATGGATATGGCGGACGGAGGCACTCTTTTTCTGGATGAAATCGGCGAACTACCCCTTTCTTTACAGGTAAAGCTTCTCCGCGCCCTGGAAGGAGGCGGCTATACACCCGTTGGCATGTCCACCCGTAAAGATAGCGATGTACGCATACTGGCCGCTACCAACAGGGATCTGAGGGATCATGTTCGCAAAAATCTGATGCGGGAAGATTTTTTTTATCGCATTCACATCATCCCCATCCTTCTCCCCCCCCTGCGTAAAAGACTGGAAGATATTCCTCTTCTCATTGATCATTTTGTTAAAGAATTCGACACCCAAACTCCGCCCCCCCCTATTTCCGCACGGCTCATGGAAGCTTTTTCCAACTATAGCTGGCCAGGTAATGTCCGCGAACTTCAAAACACACTCCATCGCTATCTCACCCTTGGTAAAATCGACTTTCCAGGAACGGACCAAACCGGCTCAACCTCTGGTGCCGACCAGGATATGTCCGAAAAAAACGAAAATAACCAAGACCTTAAAGAGGCAATGGATAATTTTGAACGCGCCCTTCTTCTGCAAACTCTCAAAGAACAGCACTGGCACAAAGGACGTACGGCAGAAGTGCTGGGTATCCACAGAAAAACACTTTTCACCAAACTTCGCCAACATGGCATCGGCTAAAAAGGTGAGGAGCCTGCCCGATTTGGGGCGTTAAGACCCCAACACTTCATGGAACACTGTTTTTACATGTTTTATCTCGTTCCCTTCGCCAAACATGTGGTAGAAACACCTCAATATTTTCACCCTTCCAACTCCCCGGCTACCTTTTCCCCCTCCTATTCCGGGGATTTTTCATTCTTCAGAGCAGGATCAGAAAACAGTTCCTGCCCCCCCACATGAAAAAGAAGCAAAAACCAATACAAACACATGTAATTCAAAGAAAAACATCCATACAAAAACGATAAAAAGCCAGCCAGCACCCTAAGAATCCGGTTCCATAACAACGACAAAAAACAGCTTTTTTCCTCCTCTACCAAAAACATGGCACAATTTTAGCATCCTATCATACACATACCTGCGCAACTTATGAACAAAGTGCGCAAAGCCCGGTAGCCGGAAAACCAGCCCCCTTCCCCAGACCATCAAGGAGGATACATGAGCTCTTATCAGGAAGCTTACAGCAAAAAAATGCGCCGCCCGGAAGAGGCTGTGCGACACATTCAGTCCGGAGACTGGGTTGATTACGGTAACTTTGCCTGTGCCCCCCTGACGCTGGATGCCGCTCTGGCCGAGCGTGTCGGTGAGCTGGAGAATGTCAAGGTAAGAGCCATGACATTCCCCGGTCTTGCCGCCGTTGCCAAAGCCGATCCCACGGCTACCCGATTCATTTACAACAACTGGCATTTTTCCGGTGGTGACCGTAAACTCCATGATGCCGGCAACTGCTTTTATGTCCCCTTCCTTTTTCATGAAGGTCCGGGCTACTATGACATCATTGATTCCGATGTTTTCTGCGTTGCCGTTGCTCCCATGGATTCCAGGGGATATTTCAATTTCGGCTCCTCCAACTCCATACAGATGGCCGTGGCGCGGAGAGCCAAAAAAGTTATTGTGGAAATCAACCGCAGCATCCCCCACTGTTACGGTGGATTCAACGAGGGTATCCATATTGATCAGGTAGACATGATAGTGGAATCCGATCACAGACCCCTTTTCCAGCTGCCCTCCACCAATCCGTCAGAGATTGACACCCGCATAGCAGGGCTGATCATGGAAGATATTCAGGATGGCTCCTGCATTCAGCTGGGTATTGGGGGTATGCCCAATGCCGTGGGCAAAATGATTGCGGAATCGGACCTGAAAGACCTTGGCGTACATACGGAAATGCTGGCCGACTCCTTTGTGGATATGTTTGAGGCGGGACGCATCACCTGCAAATATACCCGCTACTGTCCCGGTAAAATGGCCTACACCTTTGCACTGGGCTCCCAGAAGCTCTATGATTTTCTGGACCAGAACCCCTTCTGCGCCAGCTATTCCGTTGATTTTGTCAATAAGCCTTCCCATATCTCCATGAATGACAATATGGTTGCCATTAACAATGCGGTAGAAGTGGACCTTTTCGGTCAGGTGTCCAGCGAATCTTCAGGGTATCGCCACATTTCCGGAACAGGCGGTCAGTTTGACTACACCTTTGGTGCTTACCATGCCCCCGGCGGAAAGAGCTTCATCTGCCTTTCCTCCACAACCAAAGACAAAAACGGCCATCTCATTTCCCGTATTCGCCCCACAATGGCACCGGGATCCATCATCACCGTTCCGAGAACTGTGGTGCACTGGGTGGTTACGGAACATGGCAAGGTAAACCTCAAAGGAAAATCCACATGGGAAAGGGCCGAAGCCCTCATTTCCATCGCCCATCCGGACTTTCGTGACGAACTCATTCAGGAAGCCCAAAACATGGGAATCTGGCGTGCCGGTGACAGGAAAAACAGAATCCAGGTTCCGGGGAGCACATTAAAAAGCGCATGAAATTCAATAAGATCTGGACCAAAGATTCCCGTAGTGTCAGACTGAACAGATCAAGGGCATTGCAAAAAACCATAAAACATGGTTTTAGGGTTGAGTCATTGTTTTATTCCACTGTCCGGGCTCCAGCTCCGTGCCACGGCGAAAGCCTGAGCCCTTTGCATGGAATACCGGGAATCACCCGTCCCTTTCTGACTCCGGAAGTTTGCGCATATGCGGTGCCTGCCATCTGGATGACACCGCCTCCAAGTACCATAGATTCATTTACCAAAATCCCCAAAAGGAGATTCCAATGGCCCAATTGATTGCTGACCGTCGCGATGTGGATTTTGTCCTTCATGAACAGTTTGAAGTGGCAGAGCTTGCCAAAAACGATGCCTTCGCCGAGTTCAACCGCAAAACCATCGACCTCATCGTTACAGAGGCCCGGAACCTGGCCATCAAGGAAGTTCTTCCCCTGCAGAAAATCAGTGATGCGGGATGTGAATTTGACGCAGGCATTGTACGAGTGCCGGAGGCCTACCACAAAGTATACAAGACCTATTGTGAAGGTGAGTGGCTGGCCATGAGCGATTCTCCGGAATGGGGCGGACAGGGCATGCCTAAAGCCGTGGGACTGGCAGCCAATGAATATTTTTATGGCGCCTGCAACTCGTTCATGCTCTTCAACATGCTGACCCATGGTGCGGCACGGCTGGTGGAAAGTTTTGGAACGGATGAGCAGAAAAAAGTCTACTTAAAAAATATGTATTCCGGTAAATGGTCCGGGACCATGCTTCTCACAGAACCCGATGCCGGATCTGACGTGGGTGCCCTCACCACCGTTGCAAAGCGCAACCCCGATGGCACCTATTCCATCAGCGGATCTAAAATTTTCATCTCCGGCGGCGAACAGGATATGGTGGAAAACATCATCCACCCCACCCTGGCCCGCATTGAAGGCGCACCTGCCGGAACCCGGGGCATATCCCTCTTCCTTGTTCCCAAATACCGTGTCAATCCGGATGGAACTCCCGGTGAATTCAACGATGTCGTCTGTACCGGCATTGAGCACAAAATGGGCCTGCACGGTAACAGCACCTGCTCCCTCACCCTGGGCGGCAAGGGCCAGTGCATCGGCACCCTCATCGGAGAAGAGAACAAGGGCATGGCGGCCATGTTCCAGATGATGAATGAAGCCCGCCAGATGGTAGGGCTTCAGGGCTTTGCCAATGCCACCGCTTCCTTCACCTATGCGCTGGATTATGCCCGCCAGCGCATACAGACCAAGCACATGACCGATCCTCCCGAAGCAGGACCTGCTGCCATTATCCGCCATCCGGATGTACGCAGACAGCTCATGCTCATGAAAAGCTATGTGGAAGGCATGCGCAGCCTGATCTATTTCAACGGTATGGTTCAGGACCAGCACCATCTTGCGGACAGTGCAGAAGAAAAAGAACGCCTGCGGAATCTTGAAGAGGTACTGACTCCCATCATCAAAGGCTACATTACGGATAAAGCCTTCGAAGTGTGTTCCCATGGGGTACAGGTTTACGGAGGGTACGGTTACATCGAAGAATATCCCGTTGCCCAGCTTCTCCGCGATACCCGGATTTTCCAGCTGTATGAAGGCACCAACGGTATCCAGTCCATCGACCTTGTGGGCCGCAAAATGGGCATGAAAAAAGGTACCGCATTCATGGCCTTTCTGGAAGAAATCCGCAAAACCATTGAAATGGGCAAAGCCGTACCCAGCGTGAAACCTCTGGCAGACAATGTGGAAAAACTCTTTACTACCTATACGGAAACCGCTGCCATTCTGGGTAAGGCAGCGGGCAGTGAGAAGGTTCTGGATGCCTTTGCCTTCACCCATCCCTTCCTTGAGGCAACGGGCGACCTTACCATGGCCTGGATGCTTCTGTGGAGGGCTGCTGTTGCCGCACCGAAAATCGGACAGAAGAAAAAAGATGATCTTTTCTATAACGGTCAGGTAACCACCGCCCGTTTCTTCATCAATACCCAGCTGCCCATCACAGCGGGCAGGCTGGCCGCCATCCAGGTAATGGACGGAGCTGCCATTGCCATGGAAGATGCTTCCTTCGGCGGATAACAAAACGAATAAAGCCGGAGACCTCTGCAAGAGGTTCCGGCTTTCCCCCATGACTTCCGACAACGCCCCCGCCGGAAGTCGTATGCCGATGCATCCTCCCCGGTGCATCGGCATCTTTTTTCACCCCCCCCCATCCTGACTCTGGAGGGCCATGCGAACAGCCCTTGCAATATCCTTACGCACTACCGGCTTCATGACACAGTCCACAATTCCACCCTTCCGAAGGGTCTCCCTGCCCAGAGGATCGCTGAATCCGGAACAAAGAATGACAGGAAAACCGGGACGTATTTTCTGTATCTCTGCCGCCAGAACCGTTCCGGTCATTTTTGGCATGGTCTGATCCGTAATCAGCAGATCAAAATCATCCGGCATACGCCGGAAAATTTCCAGGGCCTCACTGCTGGACCAGCATCCAGTGACCTCGTATCCCAGACCTGTCAGGGTATCCTGCAGCATTTCCACAATCAGATCCTCGTCATCCACCAGAAGAATGTGCTCCCTGCCACCCGCTATAATCTCCTGACCGTCATCACCCAGACTGCGCTCCTCCATCTCTGCAACGGGAAAATACACGGTGAAAAGGCTGCCTTTGCCCGGCGTACTGCTGACCTGTATGTCTCCGCCGCAACCCGTAACAATACCATGGACCGTAGCCAGACCGAGCCCCGTTCCCTTTCCCTGTTCCTTGGTCGTAAAGTAGGGGTCAAACATCCTTTCCATGGTAAGGGCATCCATACCCATACCCGTATCCCCCACCGTCAGCACCTGCCATCTGCCCGCACGGATAGCCGTCGGATGCGCATCCAGAAAGGTGCCTTCCGAAAGAGTTATGGTTTTCAGCCCCACACACATAACCCCCCCGTCTTCCATGGCATGGTACGCGTTGGTGCACAGGTTCATCACCACCTGATGAATCTGAGTGGGATCGGCCAGAATGCGGGCATCTCCGGCTTCAATATCATGGCGGATTTCCACCGTAGACGGAATGGACGCCCTCAGAAGCTTTAAGGCTTCCTTCACGATGGAATGGACATAAATGGTGCGGCGTTCCGTATCACTTCTGCGGCTGAAGGTAAGAATCTGCCAGACCAGCTCCCTTGCCCTGTGAGCCGCAGAAAAAATACTTTTCAGATATCTGTGTTCAATACGGTCTGAATCGATACTTTCCAGAGCCAGTTCCGTGAATCCAATGATGGGGAAAAGAATATTATTAAAATCATGGGCAATACCACCGGCAAGCGTACCGATGGCCTCCATTTTCTGGGCCTGACGAAGCTGACGCTCCAGGTTCCGCTCCAGGCTCACGTCCCTCTTAACAGCCACAAAGTTGATAATATTTCCCGCATTATCCAGAATGGGGGAAATACTGACTTCCTCATCGTAACAGGACCCATCCCGTTTCCGGTTGGTAATGTACCCCTGCCACACCCGGCCGGCAAAAAGGGTCTGCCACATTTCATCATAGAAACTTTTACCATGGTAACCACTCTTCAGGATGGCTGGTGTTTTTCCCATTACCTCATCCCGATGCCATCCTGTGATACGCTCGAATGCAGGGTTCACATAAAGAATATTGGCTTGGCGGTCAGTGACCAGAATGCTTTCCGCCACCTGCTCAATGGCTGCGGAAAGCCGTATACGGTCCACTTCGGCATGGATACGTCCCGTCACATCCGATGCAACGCCGGAGGCTCCCACTACCGTACCCGACGTATCCCACAAAGGAGACCCGCTGATTTCAAAATATCGTTCGCCTATCTCTACCGTAATGGAAACGCTATCGCCCCCAAGTACTTTCTCAATACTTCTGAGCATCGGGGGCAGGTCTGCGTATCGCTCCTTCGTCAGGACCCCCACAAAACCATTGGCAGGCATCACAACGGACTGCGTTCCCTTCCCTTCAAAAAGAGAAATACGGCCTTCCGCATCCATAGCCCATAAGATCACCGGAAGATTGGCCAGTACGCTGTGAAGCCGACCTTTTGTTTCAACAAGGGAATGCTCTCCCTTTACCTGCTCGGAAACATCATCCAGTCCCACCACAATCATATCCAGCTCGCCATCCTCACGCCACAGGGTGGCTGCATTGATGGAAAGATAGATTCGCCGTCCCCTGCCTTCAACCATGGTATGGCGTATGTTATAAATGGGCTGCCGCCGCTCCCTGGCGAGAAAAAAGATTCTTTCTTCTCTGGGAACAGGACGGAGCTCATAATCCGTGATCTCCCAGCTGTCATCGGCAAAAGTCCGTTCCAGAACCTCAGCGATGTCCATACCCAGAATTTCCGTAATCTTCTGATTGGCAAAGATAATACGCCCCTGAGGATTCAGGGCCAGAATCCCGGCAGGGCTGGTCTCAACAACCTTGGAAAGAAAGGAACGCTCCTTGCGCAGCTGATACTCTGCTTCCCGAATATGATCAATGCCACGTACCACGGAAAGAATATGGGGGTCACCGTGAAGAAGGGTACGGGAAGCTGACACCAGAGCATGGATGATGCGGCCGTCTTTAGCCCGGAAGCGGGTCTCATAGTTTTCTATCTTCCCCTCGCTGCGTACCCGTTCAAGAACCGTATCCCGATCTGCCCTCTCTGCCCAAAGCTGTAAATCCGCTGTGGTCCTGCCCCGCACCTCCTCGGCCGCAAAACCCGTCATGCGGACAAAGCCGTCATTCACATCCACCAGCATATAATCCGACAGCCTTGTGAGGATAACGGCATCCGGTATGGTCTTGAATGCCACCCGGAAACGGCTTTCACTTTCCTTCAGGGCTCTGGTTGTCAGTACTTTACGAATGGCCAGAGAAAAGAGATCGGCCAGTTTCTCCATCACCCTGAGATCCGCATCCGTATACGGAAGATAACCATCGCCAATGGTGATCTGTCCCACCATGGCATCTCCTGCCATGGCAGAAACAGAAAGGAGGCAGGAAACGGGCATCTGGCCGTCACGGGTCGGTATGGACAGGGTTCGACCACTGTCACCACCATTGGCGTACAGGGGTTGCCCATGCCGCAGCACTTCGCCCCACACTCCGGAAAAATGTTCCAGAACAAGGGCCTCCGGCCTTATGATATGGCGGGAATTCAACTGGCCAGAGCCCACAGGGCATACCAGATGTCCCGTCAGAGGATCCAGATACCCTGCATAACCAAGACGACTTCCCGTCAGCTCATAGGCCGCTTCCAGTACATAAGAAGCCACCTCCTCCATATTGCCTGCAAGAATCAGGGAACGGGAATACCGGGCAAAAATCTCATCCACGCGGGATTTTCTGGACAGGGCTGTTTCCGCATGGGCTCTCGCCCTCAATTCACCCTTCATCCACAGGGACTGCCAGACAAAATAGAAGATGAGAATCATAAAAAGGGCCACGGAAACAGCCACAAACAGCAAAATCATGGGAAGACCCGCACCTGGGTGCCGGGCCATAAAAACGGCAAGCGTCCGTGTTTCAGAAAGAGACGTCGTTATTTGAAAAAGGGCTGGTGCATCGGGAAAGGAAAGCAGCTTTTCCACCCTGTATACATCTTCAGCAGGGAAATGAAAAAAATGATCCGGTATCCATGGGAGGTGGGGAGCCGCATCCATAAGAAGCTGAATCTCTCCCCCTTCCTTTCCGTAAAGGCGTATCCCCAGAATTCTGGGATCCTCCTTCACAAGGGCATGGAGAGCCGGTGAAAATTTTTCCACCTGGCCTTCTTCCGAGGCAAGCAGATGACTGATGACCCTTGCCATACGCTTTGCATTATCACGGAAATCCTTCTCCATCTGCCCGTTCAGGCGGACCACAGAGACAACAGAAACCCCTATCAGCAACAAAAAAGCAACCGCCGGTATTCCCCAGCCTTTTGCATTCCTTCTCAGCCATGCCATTACCTGTGTATCCTCTGCAATAGTTCACGGGTACCCGGTCCAAAAGGACTCTCCGGTCTGCGTGCAAAAAACCGGCCCGCAATTCAGGCCTCCCTCCGAGAGAAACCATGCCGGGCACCTTGCATACAAAACGTTTGATAAGGAACACAGACACCGGCGAAAGTCAAGTTTTCCCAAAAGAAAACAGGCATTTTCCAAAAAAAATTCAGAACTCACTATAGTGAAAAATTTCAAAATCAGAATCCATAAGCTCCGCAGCAACAAAAGAATCTGCCAAACCAATCAAATTATCTGCCATGGAATTCACATGGGCTGTCTCATTGCCCACCAAGGAAAATCCGATTTCCGCACGCTGGTGAATATCCTGACTGGCTACCTCGGCAATGGCTGCATTACAATGTTTTTTCAATTGTGCCATCAGACTACGGACAATTCCCCTCTTCTCCTTGAGGGAACGGCAGCCATGAAGCCTGTACACCAGTATACCCACAGCACAGACCATTCCCTTACCCTTTGCCGGTCTCTGATTTCTCATTTCTTTCCTCCACAGTAAACAAGTCCCTTCTTCGTTCAGCCCTGAGCCCTCCCATCGGTTTTTTCCAGCTTACCCTTCTTGGCTCCTTCCTGCAGCTTTTGTTTTCTCCCGCATAAAGACAAAAAAAAAGACCAGCCGAAGCTGATCTTTTCATATTTTTTTTGGAGGCGGCACCCGGATTTGAACCGGGGAATAAAGGCTTTGCAGGCCTCTGCCTTACCACTTGGCTATGCCGCCATAAAAATGGAGCGGGAAACGGGATTTGAACCCGCGACTTCAACCTTGGCAAGGTTGCACTCTACCACTGAGTTATTCCCGCTCAGTGAGAACGGGACTGTATTTAAGAAATCCCGATCTGTATGTCAATTGAAAAATGCACTCTTATCAAAAACCCAACAGAAATTCAGGCAAGCTGTCTGCGGGCGCGCAGGCCATAATCCACACCAGACCAGATGGTGAGTGCCAGAGCAACCCAGAGAACCCATGTGCCAACCATATGGAAATCCAGGCCGAAATAAGGATAATGCAACAGTAAAGGAATAATGGCTCCGATCTGAAAACCCGTTTTCCATTTAGCCACGTTTGTTGCTGCCACATCAGCACCACTGGAAGCCAGAATACTGCGAAGGCCGGTAATGGCAAGCTCCCTCCCGATAATAAGGCAAACAATCCACCCTTCCACACGGCCAAGACTTACCAGCATGATAAAAGCACTGGATATCAAAAGCTTATCCGCAAGAGGGTCCATAATTTTACCAAACTGGGAAATCAGACCCATGCGGCGGGCCATGAAACCATCCAGAAAATCCGTTATGGATGCCAGGGAAAAAACCAGAGCGGCAAAAAAAGCTGCCCATTTGCTGGGACTGAGCAGGATAACCACAAGAAGAGGAACAGATGCCACCCTGTATAACGTAAGGGCATTGGGATGGAGAACCTTTTCCACCCAGGGTTTACCTTCCAGTGTCATGTGAAAAAACCTTTAATTGTTGTGTCGTTGGCCCAGCGGGCATTTCTTTCACAGCCCATGCAGACTTGACTTCTGCATCACTTGGTTACACAATCGCATGTCTCTTTGCAACAGTCCTGATAAAGTTTTGCCTGATTACACCCGGAAACATAAGAAAAAGGACTCCGCAAATCGCTTCTTTCCGCATCAGCCCCCCCAGAACCAGGAGTATCCATGAATCAGGAAGAAATCATTTCTCTGCAAACCCGCATAGCTTATCAGGAAAAACTGCTGCAGGAACTCAGTGATGTGATCTTTGAACAGCAGAAGGAAATAGACCGGATTCAGCACCTGTACAAAATGCTGGACCACCGCCTGCAGTCTCTGGCGGAGAATGCCAGCCAGAATCCGGCCAGTGAAAAACCACCCCATTATTAAAGCACCACGCTCATATAATGGAATACCACCTGCGAAACCCGGTTTTTAAAATTTCCATACAGGAATTCTGCACACTCTGTTACAAATTGTAACAGACTCCACACAGACACAACCTTGCCCAATCCCTATATATACCGCAGATCAGCCGGGCATGGTATAAAAAACGGCCACCCTGAAGAGCAAGGATGGAAACATTTTCAGCAAAAGGGGAAACGCTTCCCATCCTTTCTTCGTATAAACCAACAACCGGGTTCATACTGCCAACACCCTCTTCTCCTGAACACGGAACCCCGGCATAACGACAGCCCAATACCCTTGACAGGTATTTTTCACCGTAACCCTTCAAGAAAGAGCAAACCTTGTCCATGCACAGAATCCCTTCTTTTTCTGCCAGAAAACCCGGCCGGTTGCATACAGCAAGGTCTCAGAACCTCCTCCGCAGAAGGGCTTTCTCTCCTATGCAACCCAGCCCTGATTCCCAAAACAGTAACTTCTTTACGGCTGTTTTTTGGATACTGCCTGTGCTGACCATCCTTTTTCTCACAACTTCTCTGCACGCGGACTCAGGCAAGCGTGCCTCCTTTACCCTTGATGAGCTCAATGCCATGGCTGTCCGGGAAGCCGATCGCATCCATATGGCAAGGGAATCCGTAAACATGGCAAAGGCCGTACAGGATCAGGCCAGATCCGCCATTCGTCCCCATATAGAAGCCTTTGGTTCTCACAGTTATTATCCGGACCCCGGCCATACGGATCCGGACCGCCTGAATACCTTCGGGCTGCGCCTCGGACAGAGCATCACCCTGAACGGAAAAGAATGGACGGCTCTGCAGATGAGCCGAAAAGCCATGGATCAGTCCGGCCGGGATCTTCAGACCATTACCACTGCCTATCTTCTGGAAGTAGGCAGCCGTTTTTATCAAATGATCCGCGCGGAAGAAGATATCCGCATTGAAGAAGCAGAAATCATCCGGCTTACACGGCATCTGGATGAAGTCCGTGCAAGGCTCCGCCTCAGCGATGCCACAAGGCCGGATCTGCTGCGCACCCAGGCCGCCCTTTCCGGAGCAAAAAGCCGCCACAGTGCGGCACGGGAAGTTCTTGCGGATCAGCGATCCATACTGATGGCCCTTGTCAATCTTCCAGCGGACTTCTCCCTCCTGCCTCCTCCGGCTGTTCAGGCATCACGGCCGGAGGAAAGCCTTGCGGATCTCATTCAGGAAGCGCTGGATACAAGGCCGGAAATGCAGTCACTGAAACTCAGCTGGGAAATGGCAGAAGATAAAATTATCATTGAAAAAGGAGGGCTCTGGCCCACCCTTTCCTGGTCCGCCCGGTATCAGGACACCCGCCCCTCCCCTTCCGAGCACAGCGATACGAACTCCCTTTCCGTGGGTCTTGAGCTGGCTGTCCCCCTGTACACCGGTGGCCTGATCCCTGCTCGTATCCGGGAAGCGGAAGCAGAAAAGCGTCTGGCAAGTTTTCAGTACAATCAGACAGTGCGGGATATCACTCTGGAAGTCCGACGGGCTTATCACAGCCTTGAAAAAGCCCTTGGCAGCCTGCAGGCACTGGAAGACCAGCTGCTCTTTGCCACGGAAAACTACCAGGCGGTCAGCCGCCAGTTTGAGGTGGGGCTTGCCAACATTGTGGACCTTATGGATGCCAACACTCTGATGCTCACAGCCCAGAGCAGCCTTATTGCAACCCGTCTGGAAACCCATCTGGCCCGTTTGTCACTGGACCATGCCACGGGCAGACTGAACCAATGGGCTCCAGCCCCAGAGCCCGGTTTCATCCGGCACACAAACTGAAAAATGAAATTTTATGCAAAAACAAGATACGGGTGGAACCAGAGTACCGCATACCTGATCGGATAAAGAAAACTCTTTGGTTCTATCCAAACAAAAGTGCCGGGAACATAACAGCCCACCATAACCTCAGGATTGTGAAGATCCCATGAATCTGCCCGACGAAAAAAAAACGTTACAATCTCACTGGTTCAGAAAAATGCCCCTTCTGGTTCTTCTGCTGATGATCATCCTTGTGATTGCCGTGGCCATGGCGGTGTCACGCAAAGGGGAAAGGCTGGCTGCGGAACGCAGCACGGCATCCGATCAGGAAGAAACGGGAACCAATGTGGTGGTTCTGGTTCTGACACCTTCCCAGATCAGTGATCGTATCAACCTGCCCGGCATCATCAGCCCCTGGGTACGCCTCACCGTCAGCGCGGAAGTTGCCGGAAAGGTGGATGCCAGACTGGCAGAAGAAGGGCATCATCTTACCAAAGGCACTCCTCTGTACCGCTTGGATGAGAGGGACTACCGCACCAGCTACCATGCGGCCAGAGCCGCCTTTGAAACGGCCAGAGCATCCCACAGCCGCCTCAGGGAGCTGCATGATGAGCAACTGACCAGCCGCTCCATTCTGGATACGGCTGTGGCGGAACTGGAACGGACCCGCTCTGCCATGGAAACGGCCAGACTTCAGCTGGATCGCTGCCTCATTGAAGCAGGCATGGATGGCATTCTCAACCGCATGCTGGTGGAACCGGGCCAATTTGTGGCTGTGGGCGATCCTGTGGCTGAAATTCTCCAGCTTAATCCTGTTAAGGTTACCGTTGGCATTCCCGAATCCGATATCCATGCCGTGCGTGAAGTGGATACTTTCAGCGTGCGTATGGATGCCCTCGGAGGCCGTATTTTCTCCGGCACCCGGCACCGGTTTTCCCGATCCGCTGAGGGCATGGCAAGGCTCTACGATCTGGAGATCCGCATTGAAAACCCGGATGACGTGATTCTTCCGGACATGTTTGCACGGGTGGATATTGTCAAGCAGAGCCGCCCCATGGCCCTGACCCTGCCCATCTATGCGGTCATTTCATCGGGAGGTACCCATTCTGTCTTTGTGGAGAGCCGGGGCCGAGCCGAAAAACGGGACGTTACTCTGGGTATGCAGGAGGGATGGCAGGTGGAGATTCTTTCCGGCCTGACAGCAGGCGAAAGGGTTGTTGTGGTAGGCCAGAGAGATATCAGCCACGGCCAGGCACTCCGCATCATTAAAGAAATCCATGATACCGGGGAACTCTGATCCATGATCATACCGAGAACGGCTGTCAAAAAACGCACTACAGTGATGGTTCTGCTCTTTCTTCTGCTCATCTTCGGAGCCTACAGCTACAACACCCTGCCCCGGGAAAGCACGCCGGATATTTCCATACCCTATGTGTTTGTTTCCACCCCCTATAAAGGAGTAGCTGCCGCAGACATTGAAACCAGCATCACCATACCCATTGAAAAAAAACTCCGGGGCATGAAAGGCGTCAAAAAGGTTAAGTCCATCAGCTCAGAAGGCCTCTCCCAGATTAACATTGAGTTTCTTCCCAATACGGATATCAACGTTGCCCTGCAGGATGTACGCAACAAGGTGGATGAAGCCAAGGGTGAGCTCCCAACAGATCTTGAGGATGATCCGGCGGTTTTTGAGGTCAATTTTTCCGAATTTCCCATTGTTATCTTTTCCCTTTCCGGAACATCGGGCATTGCCCGCTTAAAGGAAATTGCCGATGACCTCAAAGATGCCATAGAAACCATACCCGGCATTCTTGAAGTGGACATCATCGGCGGGCTGGAGCGGGAAATAGTCATCGAAATAGATCCGGACAAACTGGCCTATTACCGTATACCCATCACCGCTTTTCAGGATGCGGTTGCCAGAGAAAACATCAACACCTCCGGTGGTGCCATCACCCTTGGCCATGGCCGGTATCAGATTCAGGTTCCCGGAGAATTCAGCACACCCGAAGAAATCCTCATGCTGGTGGTGGCTACTCAGGAAAACCAGCCCATTTACCTGAAAGATGTGGCAAAAGTTCTGGACGACTTCAAGGAAGAGACCAGCCGTTCCCGCATTGACGGCAGGCCTTCGGTGAATATTTCCGTAAAAAAACGCTCTGGTGAAAACATTATTGAAATTACGGAAACCATCGACCGGCTCATTGAAAAGGAAAGCCAGACCTGGCCGGAAGGTACGGATATCACCAAAACCATGGATGCGGCCAAGGACATCCGCTCCATGGTGGCCGACCTGGAAAACAACATCCTTTCCGGTCTGGTTCTGGTGGTACTGGTCCTTTTCTTTGCCCTTGGCGGCCGCAATGCCCTTCTCGTGGCCATGGCCGTACCCTTTTCCATGCTCATCACCTTTACCATACTGTACGCACTGGGCATTACCCTGAACATGGTGGTGCTGTTCAGCCTGACACTGGCCCTGGGGATGATGGTGGACAATACCATTGTCATCATCGAAAACATCTACCGTTTCATGGAGCAGGGCGTACCCCGCTTTCAGGCAGCCATCCGCGCCAGTGAGGAAGTGGCCTGGCCCATCATCGGTGCCACCCTCACCACCCTTGCGGCCTTTCTGCCCCTTCTTTTCTGGCCCGGTGTCATGGGCGAATTCATGAAGTACCTGCCCCAGACCCTGATCATCACCCTTTCATCCAGTCTGTTTGTGGCTCTGGTGATCAACCCGGCACTGGCCTCCTTCTTCATGCGGGTAAAGGGCAGAAAAGAAACACCTGAAAACGATAAGCTCAACGGGGTTTCCATTCCCGATGGAGGAGAAGAACCCATCCGCATCCGCGGCCCCATTCTGAGAACCTATCAGGAGCTCATGGAAACGGCACTGGACAACCGCATCACCATGATCATTACGGCCTTTCTGATACTGGCCTTCTTCTTCATGTTCTGGCTGCTCCGGGTGGGGCTGGAAAGACCGGTGGAATTTTTCTCTTCGGTGGACCCGCGAAACATCTACGTTAACTTCCGCATGCCGGAAGGTGCGGATCTGGAATACATCGACCATGTGGTAAAAAGGGCGGAAATGGCCATTGCCCGTAAAGAATTCAGCAGTGAGAACCCCCTTGAACCCATTACGGATGAAAGCTATGCCAAAGCCCTGAGTCCCCGTATCCACACCACCCGCACGGGCAGCACATTTTCCGGCCCCAGCGATTTTGATAACATTGAGCACATCTATGCAGAAGCCGTATCCGGCCCTACCATGTCCGGGTTCGGCGGCAGCAGCCCCACCCACATCGGCATTCAGTTCATTGATCTGGAGGAACGGAAAACCCCCTCTCCCCGGACCCTGGAAGCCATACGCCAGCGGGTACAGCACATACCCGGCGCCTACATCACCGTACAGGAACAGGATGAAGGCCCTCCCACGGGCCCGCCCATCAATATTGAAATTTCCGGAGATGATTTCAGGGTGCTGGGCTCCCTTGCCCGTCAGGTAGAAGAACTGATCAGCAAAGTACCCCATGTCCGGGATGTGGAAAACGACTATATCGAATCCATTCCTTCCATCGAAATCCGTATCGACAGGCAGAAGGCCGCCCTTTTCGGCCTGTCCACGGCTTCCATCGGGTCTGCTCTGAAAACAGCCTATAACGGGATGGAGGTATCCACCTACCGGGAAGGAGATGAGGATTACGACATTACCGTTCGTCTGCCTGAAAAAGACAGAAAGGGCAGCGAAGTTCTGAAAAAACTCATGATCGCAGCCCCCTCCGGCCAACTGGTACCCCTGAGTACACTGGCCGAATTCCGCTATTCCGGAACCATGGGTAATATTGTACGCATCAATCACGAGCGTGTGGTAACGGTAAAAGCAGCCATAGACGAAACCCGGATGCCCGGTGCCACAGCACGGCTCTATGCGGAAAAACTGATGAAAGAAGTTCCCATGCCCCATGGCTATACCTACCGGTTCACCGGCGAGGAGGAAGAACAGCAGGAATCCCAGGAATTTCTTTCCAAAGCCTTTCTGGCCGCCCTGCTCTGTATTTTCCTCATCCTTGTCAGTCTTTTCAATTCCGTTACCCAGCCGGTGATGATCATGACCTCCGTTATTCTTTCTCTGGGCGGTGTGTTTCTGGGGCTTACGGTTTTAAATCTTCCCTTCGGTATTATCATGAGCGGGGTGGGTGTCATCTCTCTGGCTGGTGTGGTGGTGAACAACGCCATTGTTCTCATAGACTACATCAACAGACTGAAAGACAAGGGCTATGCCGTTCGGGATGCGGTGATTGCCGGCGGTGCCACCCGCCTGCGGCCCGTGCTGCTGACGGCCATCACCACCATTTTAGGGCTGATTCCCATGGTAACGGGTATATCCTATGACTTCAGAAACCTGAGCCTTTCTCTTGTCAGTGAATCTTCCCAGTGGTGGCGGTCCATGGCCATTGTCATCATCTTCGGCCTGATGGTATCCACCTTCCTCACTCTAGTTGTGGTGCCGGTTCTGTACTCCCTGATCCACAGTATTCAGGAAAAATGGAAGCGGGTTGTGGGGAAAGCCACTTTATAGGTTGGGATCATCAGGCGTGCTCCCCGTGCTATCGGATCACATGCCCCCCGCTCCCATCCAGTTCCCCCTCCGAAAAGAACAGGCGGGAGAAACCCGGCATGGGGGCGGGGAAGACCGGTTCGAGTGCTGAACCGGGGCGGGACCTCCCCCATCCCGCCGCAGCGGGTAGCCCGCAGGGATGTTCAGCAATCCATATCATCAAAATCCAAAGGGCTTCTTTTTTCTTTGATGGTCGTGGAAATAACCGTGTGAGTATAGATCATGGTAGTACGAATATCGCTATGCCCCAGAAGTTCCTGTATGGTACGCAAATCCACATTGGCCGCCAGAAGATGGCTGGCAAAGGAATGACGGAAGGTATGGGCGGAGGCGCGTTTCAAAAGCCTTGACTTTCTCACGCCCATTTTAATCGCCTTCTGCACATGGGTTTCATGGAGATGATATCGCCTCTGCTCCCCCGTATCCGGCACAAGGGTCAGCTCTCTGGACGGAAAAACCCACTGCCAGACAAGCTCCTTCGCCGCACCGGGGTATTTACGCTCCATGGCGGAAGGCAGAAAAACCCCTGCATAGCCTGCGGCAAGATCTTTTTCATGTTTTTCCACAACACGATCCAGCTGATCTTCCAGCTCTTTTTTCAGTTTTTGGGGTATGGGAACGGTGCGGTCTTTCTTTCCTTTTCCATCATGAATGGTGAGAATCATGGCATCAAAGTTGAGATCCTGCACCCTCAGCTTCATACATTCGGAAAGCCTCAGGCCGCAGCCATAAAGAATTTTTACTATCAGATCAAATGGATACCTAAGGTTCCCCAGAACGCGCCACACCTCTTCCCTAGAAAGCACTACAGGAACATAAGGCTTTCTTTTTACCCGCACCACCCCCTCTAGTGACCCGAATTCCCTGTGAAGCACATGGCGAAAAAAAAAGAGCAGGGCATTGAAGGCCTGATTCTGGGACGATGCCGCCACCTTTCTTTCCACGGCAAGGTAGGTAAGAAAACGCTTCACATCGTCCACATGCAACCGTTCTGGCGGTTTATGGCGGGTAAAATAGCGGAGTTTTTCGGCCCAGAGTGTATAGGCTTTCAGGGTTTTGGGAGAATACTGCCGAACCCTGATTTCATTACTCAGGGCTAAGAGGGCCTGATCCCATGGGCACGGGATTTCATTGGCCTGATTCTGGCAGCCAGCCGAATCAGGATGGTCATCCCCGCCCCTCCGAAAAAAAACGGGGGCAGGAGCGACATTGCCGGGAGGCTTCCATTCCACAGGCCGGGTATTTTCCGAAAAATCCGGATATGGCCGTACAGCCCTGACAGGCACGGCAGAAGATTCACAAGGTAGCACCATGGAAATACCGGTTTGGTATATTGTTACGGCCTGCTCTGCCTGATGAATTTGTGCTGCTGTTTGCTTTTTCTCTTGGAGCTTTTCCGCGAAAGCAATGATATTCCGGGAATCGGCATAGGAAAGGGCATTTTTTTGACAAAAATCCAGATAATAACGCAGCCACTTCAGATAGTATGGTCTTTCTCTGGGAGGAATGGCACTCTTTTCCAGAAGCAGCTGGAATTTTGCCTTAAGGGCCTCGGGAAGCCTGATCATACAATATCCAGTTTTCTTTATAATTTTAAAATCAACGTATTATCCAGTTAGAAAGACTACTACTTGACAACGGGAAGGTTGCCAAGTATGAAAATCAGATTGCAGTTGTACAGAACCACACAATAATATGTTAGCAATCTCTAGGCCTGAGAATTATGGAAATATCAGAAAGATTCATCGCAGCAGGCAGGAGCTCCTTTGTTAGGGAAGTGGCGATTCCCGTGGGGGAGGATATTGAGAAAATTTCTAAGGAATTCCCTTGTCAAGATGAAATTCTAATAGAAATTGAACACAAGCCTGAGGCTTTTCTTTCAGGCCTAGAAGCGCTAATTGGTATTGTTGTCTTCTTTGGAGGTTGGGCGGGTACTAAATTTTTAGATGAGGTGTACGATGCGAAATTTAGTCCGGCAGTTAAGGATAGGCTAGCAAAATACATTCAAAAAAGTGGAGCACATAAGAAGTACTCCCTGGCAATCTCAATTAACAAGAAAAATAGTGGTGCATCAGTATTGATATGCAGTGTTGGTTCAACTATCGAAGAAATTGAAGCTTCGGAAGCTCATATTCCCTCTGTTTTAAAAATTGCTGAAGCTTGCCTTGAGTCAGGTGCCGAAGATATTGTTCATATGTTTGTTATTGACAATGGAAATTGCAACTTTAAGCCTTTGACGTACAGCAGCTATGGGGATGCGCTCACCGGATTAAAACACATGTTTCCAGCCAAGATGCCCAGATACCTGGACAATGACGACTGCTAACAAGAAAATCATGTACGCGCGCATGGCGCGCCGGACGCCCTCCTGCGTCGGGCGCCGCATATTTTGGCGTTCGGCGGGATATCATTATGGAAACACAAAGTAATTTTATTACCAGACTGTTGCTAATGTCCGATACCACTTGGCTACGACATGCCAACCCGTGGAGTGCATGGACAAGGATCATTACATGTCTCCCGTTATTAACATTATCCCTTTGGAGTAGGGCGTGGATTGGCCGATGGTCTATACTACCCATAATCGCCGCCCTGCTATGGATCTGGCTAAACCCCAGAGTTTTTCCAGCACCAAAGTCAACCGACAATTGGGCCTCGCAAGGAGTTTTGGGAGAAAGATTTTGGCTGAACAGAAAAGTTATTCCGATTCCTCATCACCATGTTATTGCCGGCAATACCCTGCTTGCAATAAGTGGGACGGGTCTTTTTCCTTTTATCTATGGTATTTGGCAATTAAGTGTCTGGCCTACCATTTTCGGTGGATTGTTAATGTATGTGGGAAAGCTCTGGTACTTCGATCGAATGGTTTGGCTTTATGGAGATATGAAAGATAAAGTTGCTCAACATGCCACATGGCTAACACCGAACACTTATCAGGCCCCCGGCGGTCAAGAGTAAAAAGATCCGTTAACGCAAAAGATTTCTCTTACGTTCTTTGACAAGCGACTGATCAAACGTACACCATCCGGTTTCCGACTTGGGATTCAATCCTGGTTGCAGACGCATTCTGCACCAAACACTTATCGAGGCTCTGTTTTGCAGGGTTCGGTTCAATGTTCACCGATTGTCCCTGCCGCCTGGAATCACTGTCGTGCCCTTGTGCCGTCCCAATCAAAACGTCGGGGTGCGAGAACCTCTTCGCCCTGCAGTTAGGTGCGGGATCGGGGAAGGGGCAGAACCCGGCGCGGGCCGATGTGACCATCGCGCAAGCTGGTCATGAAAGCGAGGCGAATCTCCAATCAAAAGCCACTGGCGTAACGGGTGAATGGTGCTGATCCGGCCGGATACCGGGTTGTTGACCCAGAAGTTCGCGCTTACACCGTGCGGCCGTTGTTTCCAGCTGCCCGAAGGATGTTGCCAGTTAGGCGGTCAGGCTGATTCGCCCCCTTTCGCATCAGGTGCGCAGGAACTGATCCTGCTGAAACGGCACCTGATTTTTCAACATGAAATACACCGCTCGTCCCAGGCGGTGAGCCAGAATCGCCAGCGCCTTGCCTTTGCCGTGACGACTGGCCAATTTTTGCAGCATCTGTTGTGCCGTTTTATTCCCTTTGAGCATCAGCACTACAGCTTCGCCAAAAGCCCAGCGTAGATGAGCATTACCGATTTTCTTGCCGGAATGACCATAGTTTTTGCCGTTTGACTGTTTGGCCGGTTTCACCAGACGGCAATAAGAGACAAAATCCTGCACCCGAGGGAAGCGGCTGATATCCTCAATTTCATAGAGCATCACCAGCCCCAGGATGCGACCGACACCGGGAATGCTTTTAAGCAGCGCCAGACCGACCGGATCATGCCCCACGGCGATCTTTTCCAGTTGACGTTCCAGCGCTCCCAGCAGGCGCTCGTAGTGCACAATAGTCAGCAGATCGACCTCAACCATCGCCCGAACCACCGGATCGGTGAACTTGTCGAGCAGATCGCCCCGTTCACTCGGTTTCGCGATACGCCCCAGCGGTTCAGGAAGATTATACTGAGTAGCAGTATTCTGGATATGCACCAGCAGTTCCGCCTTTTTACGCGCCAGATGATTGCGGCGACGCAGCAGATCCCGCGTTGCCCGCATCGGTTTGGGATAGGTATAGGCCAGCGGAAACGAACCACCGCGCAGCAGCACAGCAATCTTGTGGGAGTCGATTTTATCGTTCTTGGCCTTGCCGCCATGAATAGCCCGCATGTAAAGCGCATGACCAAGAACAAAGTCGATTCCCTCATCGGCACAGAGATCAGCCAGCCAGTACCAGGTGAACATACACTCGCAGCCGACCACCAGATTGTCACGGAAGGGCTTGATCAGACGCAGGAAAGCCTTCGGGGTGGTTGGCAGATTGCGATGTGCGACAATCTCGCCGGTTGAATCGAGGACACAGACATACCTGGCGTCGGCGTGCAAATCGACGCCGCAGTAAAAAAGATGTTGTTTGGTGTAGAATCTCATGGTGCAGGCTCCTTTCTTTGAGGGTTTGCATTCTTCTCAAAGGATAGCGGATGGTCCGTTATCTATGGAGGGGGCCTGCACTAGTATCAAATCGCTGCAGCCGACCGTCAACCTGCTACGCGGCTGCCGGCGACTGAGCTTTAGCGTTAGCCCCTAAATGGAATGAGGAGATATAAGCATGGGACGACCAGAAATTCCAAATATGAGAACATGGCCTCGTAACTTAAGCACGAGTCAGGGCGGCGGACTTTCAACTTCACAGTATGGAGGCATGTCCACTTCTCAATATGGAGGGGCATCTACATCTCAATACGGTGGCTTATCCACCTCGCAATATGGGGGAATGTCGACGTCTCAGTACGGAGGCCTGTCTACGTCTCAATACGGCGGGTTATCCACATCACAGTATGGTGGGTTATCGACATCGCAATATGGCGGGCTTTCAACTTCACAATATGGCGGCCTGTCGACCTCCCAGGGTGGGGGCATGTCGACCTCTTCATTAAATGTATATAGAAGCAACATCCCGCCTTGGCCCTATTTTGTCAGGGAACTTGAGGCGAGAGGCTATGACTGGGCATCGGTATTGATCCGGCAATATCTTCCTGAGGCATTGTGGCCTGAAAACTTCTTCTGATAACGAGAAGATGCGGGCTAACCACTTCATGAACCGGACGAAAAATACTGGAGTGGTTCTCGAATGCATTCTATTTAACTGTTCCGGTACGTCGTCGCCGGTTATTGCTGACCGTGCATCCCGACCTGCGGTCGGAATGCACGGGGTGGCCTTTGAGCCGTTCGGCTAGTCCGTCCGCAGGCGGACGAACCAGCCTCTGGAGACCGATGCCCTTCGGGCACGGCTCAAAGGCCACCCCGTTAGCCGAGACAAACCACCAAGGAACATCTATGCCAAAGGGTCAAAGAATAATAGTCTTCCTAGCGACGTTAGCATTACTTTTGGTTTGCTATACCGTGTTCAAATCGTCCATAGACGTTCTGAACAGCAAAGGGATTGTAATTATCTCTGCTCTTATAATGCTGTCCTTTACAACTCTACTGGCCGAACACTTCTTTACACGACCAACAGACGTGGTTGCGTCAACGGTTTCGGTTTTACTGCTACTTTCTCCAATGCATTCCGATCTTAATGAAATGGGGTTATGGTATTGGATATTTTGGAGTTATAGTGCAGCACTACTTATTGTATCCCTGTTGGCTCTTTTGCTCTTGAGTCCAGAAAAATCTCCTTCTTCGCAGATAAACAAGGCGTCGATTGTATTAAAAACTATTGCTGTGCGGTTTGGTAATGGGCGATTTTTGTGGTTTTCTCTATTTGTGTTGTGTGTCATTTTTTATGTCGATAGCCAATCACCACTATTCATTGCGCTCTTCGTTTATGCATCGGTACTACTTCTTATTGACCCCAAGAAGGCAATAATTTCACTCAGCTCAATATCTAAGCGATCAGAGTCAGCCGTAGCGGAACTATTCGGCATCCAATCTTCAAGCGCCTACTTGGCAAAAGTCTACCCCGACAGCCCTCCAATAAAACGGTTTGATGTCACAGGTTTTGTATCAAATTCAGGGGGACGAGAAAGATGGCTTACAGGCCTTGTAATCGAGGCCTATGAGCTTAATGAGCAAAGATGGTTAAAGATACTAACTGATGAATCATTTGGTGAATTGGAAGATAAAACAACAGCTCCTGACTCACCCAAAAAAGGCATTGTCCACTTATTGAAGGTTGATGGTGAGCTAGATCTCGTGAGTCATTTGATCGGTACAGTTTGTGAAGGCGCAACCATTGAAAAGTTGAAGTTTGAATACGCATTTAATGTAAGTATCCAAGAGGGAGAGCTGCTGCAAGTGCGTTGTGGGGTACACAACATCCTTTACCAAGTCGTGGAAGGTACGACCGGGGCTGAAGCTTTAGACTCTCGCAATGAAGCTGGCTTCATAATTGGGGAGGCAGTACAACTCGGAATATGGAACGCAGAAACTCGCAGTTTTGATCGGTATGGATGGGTGCCGAATATGAACAGCCCTGTATTAAAGGCTGAGACAGTTGATGTGCCTGAGTGTCTTCCAAACGAATATCAAATTGGAAATATCCCAGGCACCAACTTTCAAGTATTTATAGATCGAGACACTGCTGTTACGCATCATTTAGCAATCCTTGGAGTCACAGGTTCAGGAAAGTCTGTTTTTGCTAGGAATCTAATACGACAGATTGCTGATGAGGATACAAAAATAGTATGCGTTGATTTCACAAATGAATATAGCGTGAAGTTAGCAGACTTGATAAGTGGCTCCTTAGTTAAAGGGAAAGAGGCTGAATCCATGTTTACGGCCATCGACACGATAAGTGATGAGATGGACAAGTTTGCCAATCAACGCAACAAGTCTCTAATTGCTGCAAAAGAAACCGAATTGCGCAATGGTTTTAAAGTGGCTTTGAGGCAGTTTGTTGGAAGTGATAATAAGGCAGTATTATTTGAGCTTCCCGATGTTACGAACTCTGCAGGAATACTCGAATATACGAAATGGTTTTTTAAGTCTTTATTCGAGTTAGCTAAAGCTCAAGAGCTGGCTGGGAAAAAGGTGTGCGTTGTCCTTGAGGAAGCACATACCATAGTGCCGGAGTGGAACTTTTTAGGGGTCGATGACAAACGTTCTAGCGCAGTTGTAAATAGTATTGCCCAGATTGCTCTACAAGGTAGAAAATACGGAGTCGGATTTGTTGTCATCGCGCAAAGAACCGCAAATGTTTCTAAAACTGTTTTGACACAATGTAATTCAGTTGTCGCATTTCAGCAATTCGATAGGACGAGCGCGGAATTTTTAGGCAACTACATGAGCTCAGACTATGTAGCATCCCTTACAAGGCTTAGGCCTCGCCATGCCATTGCTGTCGGCAAAGCGTTCAGTAGTGGAACTCCCATGATATTTTCTGTGCCTGAAATATCTGAGCCAGAAGCGGAAGGCGGCTAAAAAGTTGCTGCACACGGATAAATTACTCGCTACGCTCCTAATTTGCCGGTGAGCAAGGCGTTATGCGGAATGGAATTTGAGCGACTAAAGGAAAGTCCATGCCTACACTCCCTCAATTGGATGTAAAGACTAATTCTAACCATTCACCTCACGTTGCTATCCTTGGTGCGGGGGCAAGTCTGGCGGCTCTTCCAGATGGTGATAAGAATGGCCGCAAGTTGCCATTAATGAATAATCTGGTCGAGGTGGTTGGTCTCGAGTCGCTATTTGAGGAATACGGCCTGAAATATGAAGGCGAAAATTTCGAAGCGACCTATGATGCTCTGGTTTTCAGTGGGGAGTACCCTGATCTCGTTAAAGAAATAGAGTTGGCAGTAGAGAACTACTTTAGCGAGATGCAGCTGCCTGATGAAGCCACGCTGTATGACTATTTGGTTTTGGGTCTCCGTGGGAAAGACATCATCGCTACTTTTAATTGGGACCCGTTTCTCGCGCAAGCATTTCAGAGGAATATGAATGTCATCGGTTATGAGGAAATGCCCCAGATGGCATTTCTTCATGGAAATGTGGCAATAGGTGTTTGTTATTCGTGTAAAACTAAGGGGTGGCGATTCAACAGTTGCGATAAATGTGGAAATCAGTTTGAGCCGTCAAAACTACTATATCCCGTTAGTCAAAAAAACTATTCCGAAGATGAGTTCATATGTTCTGAGTGGGAAAACCTACAGAACCATATTAAGCACGCGTATTTTATTACAGTTTTTGGATATAGCGCGCCAGTAACAGATGCTGAAGCAAGAAAGCTCATGCTGTACGTATGGGCAGAGAATACAACCAGAGATCTTGCACAAATTGACCTTGTTGATATCAAACCGAGAGAAGCGGTTAAGGATAGTTGGAAGGACTTTATTGTCAGAGAAAACTATGCAATTCAAGCCGATTTCTTTAATACATACCTTTCCATTCATCCGAGGCGAAGCTGTGATGCTTTCGCAATGGCAACGCTTCAGCAGCGTCCATGGACAGACAACAATTTTCCGAAAGGTCTGTCTTTAAAACAGTTGCAAGAATGGGTAAAACCGCTGGTGGATGAAGAAAAAAATGGCCACCTTTCGGGTAAGCCTTGTGGAGAAGGAAAGTGAGAGCCTTACGCCAAAAATCGCATAACCAGGGGCTGCAGCGGACCGCTTTTCCGGCGCGGTGCGCCTCCAAATCGGCCGCTGAGCCCAGGCGTTAGCTGTCAGAAGATATAGGGAGAATTAATGGAAGTCCGAAAGCCAGAAGACAATGAGGAAGCCCGGTTGCTTTCCTTAGACGAAGGCCACTTTGCCGACCTTAAAAGCAAGCGCATCAATCCGGCAAAGCTACAACAGAGCTTCGTGGCATTTGCGAACGCCGATGGAGGAGAGTTGTTCGTTGGCGTTGAAGATCAGTCCGAGTCTGGAGAGCGAATTGTCGGCTTTTTGAATCAGGAAGAGTGCAATGGAATTTTGCCAACGCTGCTCGAAGAAACCGAACCATCTGTCGAGAACGTCGATGTCGAACTGATTGATTTTGGATCAAGGGGCCTTGTCATGCGCCTTTTTATTCCAAAGAGCCCAAAGGTTCACTACACGTCGAGCGGCGACTGCTACATAAGAATCGGCGCCGAAAAAAGAAAGATTAAGGGCGAAAGAATTACGTCACTCTCTTACAGCAAGGGCGTGTTGGTGTACGAGCGTTTAGCTGTGGATGGAATAGATTTAAACGAATTGGTAGATAGCGAGTATCTAGGCAAATACATCAGTCGTATAGGAAGCAAACAAGCACCCGCAGATTTTTTGCGAAAACAGAAACTACTGGCCAAAGCTAACGGCGAACGAGTTCCGAATGTTGGGGCGGTTCTGCTTTTCGACGAGACTCCGTCAGCATCACTTCCCACCCGGTGTTCCTTCAAAGTGTACCGACTCCTCACAACGAGTTCGGAATATAAGCGTGAGCAACTCGCTGAGATGCCCACTACCATTTCTGGCCCGCTGGAGGTTTCGGTGCGAGGGGTTTTGGAAAAGGTGGAAGCACTGTTGGAAGGGGCTACGTTTAAGGATGGAAAGAAGCTTGTAAAGTTGAAATACCCGGTCGAGGCGATTAAAGAGATTGTAGTAAATGCTGCTCTTCATCGTGATTACAGCTTAAACGATGATATTCATATCAGAATTTTCGACAACCGTATCGAAGTGTCGAGCCCCGGAAAGTTACCTGGGTTCATGACGGTCGAAAATCTTTACACCGATAGGTTTTCGAGAAACCCCAATATCAACCGCATGATTCACAACTTGCCAGATCCGCTGAATCATGACATCGGAGAAGGATTGGATACCGCGCGAAACGAACTGAAAAAAGCTGGTTTAGTACCGCCGGAATTTAAAGAGATGGAAAACGCCTTTTTGGTCACTATCCGGCATCAGGAGTTAGCGTCAATCGAGGACGTTATCACCAGACATCTCAGTGCTAATCCTGCGGATGAGATCACTAATCGCATGGTTCGTGAGCTTAGCGGCGAAGACGACATCAACAAGGTTAAGAAAGCTCTCCAAAAATTGCGGCAGGATGGAGTGATAGAGCCAGTCGATCCAAATGTATCGGCCTTCCAATTTCGGTACCGCTTGGTTCGTTCTTGAAGCTGACAGCTAACAATCGGCTGCACCGCGACCGATTTTCCGCCGCTTCGCGGCTCCAAACCGGCGCGTGAGTCGGGTGTTATATTTTTTTTAAGTTCAGCAATCAAAAGGATTCATGATGAACGTGGATAAAGCGAAAAAACGCATATTGAAACGAGTACAAAGAGGTTTCAAAGGTTATCCGCAAATATCTTTAGAATATTTTGGCAAAACGACAGATTTCGCTACCGAAGTAGTCATCACTTTTATTGCTGAAGAAAATGCTGAACCGCAAATTCAGCGATTTACGAGTGATAAAGATGTTCGTGAAGATGAATCAATTCAATCGGTATTGTTAAAAATTATTGAGCGAGCCGAAGCTGCTACGGTTTTAGAAAGTCGAGAAGTATCAGTTTGTTGATGGTTTTTCGTTGATCTTAAGCTCTCGGTCACATTAGCGTTGAGAACGAAAATATAACAAGGCGTTCAAGAGGGATTCGCAACGCGTGGCATTTTCGTTATGCTTTGATTTTATTAGTTTTTAGTGCAATGCGGAAGGTTGGTAGTTGCGTTGCTCACCCCTTAACGCGGCGATGGCGCGGACGCTTCGCGCCGCGCCATCGGGGCGGCAGATACCATCCGCATGCTGCCCGGCGCCCCGTTAACTGGGAAGGGGTCCATGAATCAGAATCTTGCGGATGAGCTGGTCACGATGATGACAGAAGACCAGCGGTTATTGCAGCAACTCTTCGATACCGGAGAACTGCCATCTGAGTCTTATCATCCCCGGATGAAAGCCCTGCATGAGCAGAATGCCTCTCGCCTGAAAGAGATTATTGGTGTTCACGGCTGGCCCAGCATTTCGCTAGTTGGGGAAGAGGGCGCCAAAGCTGCCTGGCTTATCGCTCAGCACTCCGTTTCAGATACTGAGTTCATGTCGGAGTGTGTTTCCCTGCTAGAGCATGCCGTTGCGAGAGAGGATGTGGCAGGCTGGCAACTGGCATTCCTTCAGGATCGAGTGAGGATTTTTGCCGGTGAGTCTCAATACTACGGCACTCAGTTTGATGTTGATGAAGATGGGTGGCCAACACCATTTCCCATTGAGGACTCTGCTACGGTTAATGAACGCCGCGCGCGTCTTGGGCTGAACTCCCTCGAGGAGCGCCAGGAACAAATGACTGAGCAGGAGCGGAAACGTCGTGCCAATATTGAACAAGCCAGTTAACCAAACGCGGCACTCGGACGCCCTTGTCTCCGCTTCTCTGCGTCAAGGTCGCCGGTGCGCTCTGCGTTAGCTCCAAGCTCAAGTTTTGGACTTGAGTTATCAAAACAGGTCAATTTAACTGGCCAAAAGTGGGTCAAAAAATTTGGCCATTGCCAGTTACAATAGCTCGGTAATTCAGGATACATCATGTCGATGTGTGTTTTGACACCTTTTAGTATATATTTTAAAGTATTTTTTATTAATTCATGATACTTTATTATCTAT